>DAIDAB010000017.1:18429-18719 GCA_027310845.1 bacterium
AGAAGCTCACTTTCTCCTGATCCTCAGATCTCGTTTGCACAGCAGTCGTTGTTGTGGACATGTGATCTAGACCTCAGGGAATCTTTCCTGTTGAATCCTGAAATTTGCATCCCAATAAAAAGAATAACGCATCTTGACTATTTTAGTTCATTATGCGTTGTTTGGCCGCATTCGTGTGGGCAGCATTATACGCTTTCAAATTGGACTGGTTCAATACGAATCGCGGCTGAAGGCGTTGTCCTACCCTTGGCATCTCGAACCTCTGAAACAAGAGCCCAACCCCTAGGTAG
>DAIDAB010000180.1 GCA_027310845.1 bacterium
GTAGAATCTCGGGGCGATTACTAGGCATTTTTCATTATGGTACTTTCGCAAAAAGGCGCATATGTGATCTTGTTTAGAGCCATCAGATCGAATCGGCAGATAATCACCATTCCGAAACAGTTCTACGTGATTAGAGCGGTACGTCAAGGTCAAATGCAAGACGAGCATCTTTACAAGACCATCCTCCCAGTCATTTAGTAGCCTTGATGAAAGTTCTCCAAGATTCCTTCGATATTTTCTCAGGCCGACGAGCAGATTTCTGTGCATTGTCTCGATATGGTCAAAGTCAACCTTTCTCCGATTGTCAGGGTCAACAAGACTGAAGTCCCAGACCTCATTTCCCTGATAAATGTCCGGCACTCCAGGAGAAGTGAGTTTGAGGAGAAGCTGAGAAAGGGAATTTAGCATGCCAAAATAATGAATCTTCTTTCCGAACCGCTGAAGCTCCTTAAGGAATTTGTTGTTCTTTCTTTGTTCGAGAATACGTCTAACAAATTTGTCAAGAGCAAGATCGTAGTTTACGTTGGGATAGAGCCAGCTCGTCTCCTGCTTTTCCTCCTTGGAAGCTTTCCTAGCATAAGACAAGACTCTATCTACATACTCATGGTACGCTAAACCTTCCAGTTTTCCCAGCGGCCATGACCCCAGCAGTGTTTGGTAGATCAAATATTCGTCGTTTCTGCTCGGCGCCAGTCTTCCATCCACGAGAGATTTTTGCGGATTGTTGATGCGACTACATCGAACAAGCCAAGAATGCCATTCCTCCGGCATTTCTGACAATACGTTGATTCTAGCCCGAATATCCTCGCTTCTCTTCGTGTCGTGAGTTGATGAGGCAAGCATGGTGTGGGGCCATCTTGCCGCGCGATTGATGTTTCTTGAATGAAATGCATCTATTGGCATGTCGAACTTTGAGGGTTCGCCACCAACTTCGTTTAGGGAAGACAAGAGGTTGTACCTGTATAGTGCAGTGTCCTCGACTCCTTTTGCCATGACTGGACCAGTGAATTGTTGGAATCTAAGTACGAAAGTCCTTGCGTCTTTGAAGGAGAGATCATTTTGCTTTTGGAGCAGGAGGAGTTTCCTAATTAGTTTCAGAGCTCCTCTTTCAACCTGGTCCACTGCAGCATCGTTCAACGCCTTGTTGATGTAACCGAATTCATTTTCTGATATTTTCCTAGTTTGTTGGGTGATATAAGTGCGGTAAACTGGAAAGTGGACGACGACCTCTTCGAGAGCTCTCGAAATAGCTTCGAGTTCGAGATGGCTGTACGCCTTTGTTTGCCTTGCAATTGAATAAAGAAGATCTGAAAGCCTAGACCACTCCGATTGCATCAACGTATGTAGGACGATCCTTTTTCCTTCCTGCATTGTTTCCTCGAACGTCGTCTTTTCATGAATGAAGTCATTGTAGATTTGCTCGAACTCACTTGAGCTTGGATAAACGAATAGACGCGTCAGATCGTTGGCAAAGTCGTATCCCGTAGATCCATAGATTTCCCACCGTTCTTTAAGGGGCTCGTCCCCAGTCAAAATTTTCTCGGCAAGCACGTAGAGAGCAGGATTCCGAAATGCGACTCTCCTTTTAGTGTCTTGAAGTTTCGAATATTCTGTTTGCAAGCGTCTGAAATACATCGTTGGATCGAGCAGGCCATCAGGGTGGTCGACCCTAAGGCCTGTTACCTTCCCATGAGAAAGTAACTTGAAGATAAGTCGGTGCGTTTCTACAAAGACTCTGTCGTCTTCTACTCGGACTGCTGCTAAATCATTTACTTCGAAAAAACGGCGATAGTTGATCTTGCATGCGTCATCGCGCCAGTGCCCCAGCACATAGAATTGATCATTTAAGAGCGAGCCAAATTCCCCGCTGGAATAATTTCGAGCGCGTTCATTGAAAGAGTGGATCGATTCGCGGATTGACTTCGTGAGTACTGGATATTTGTGGAAAGCTGCGAGCAACTCGCGTTTAACCTTCTCTGCTAGTTGATAGGAAGTTAGATCGTGTGTAAAGCCGTCCAACTGAAACAATCGTTCTGATGAGGTGATGAGACTTTGACGTATCGCAGCGAAGATGTTGTCCGAATCACTTTCGCAAACTTTTGCTGAGAGTCCGAGCACCCTCCAATAACTCCTAGGAGTCAGTGGAAACTTGTGACCGCCATAGAGTCCAAGAAAGAACTCGGCCGTTTTAGTATCAAACCCCACCTTCAGCTTTCCAGCTGAGACGATCGTATTGATAGGCTCGCAAAGAATCGGCAAGAATAGCTTACCCTTTGGATTCCCTCTCTTCGACCAGTCGATATCAAAATAAGGTGCGTAGGGAGACTGGATCCCGTATTCAAGCACGCTCTTCCACATTCTGTTTTCGTCCGAGGTACTCATGTGGTTTGGCACGATGTCAAGCAGGAGACCCATTCTCCTGTGCTTCAATTCCAAGACGAAAGTGTCGAACTCCTTTTCCGCACCTAACTCTGGGTTAAGTCTACTATGATCTACGGCGTCGTAACAATGAAGGCTACCAGATTTTGCTTTGAGAATTGGCGAAATGTAGTAGTCAGAAATTCCTAATTTGCTCAGGTACTTTGCGAGAAGTCTAGCATCCCTAAAGGTAAAGTTCTTGTTCAGCTGCACCCTATAAGTTGCAACGGGAATCCTAGCATCCTTTGTTCCCATTGCTTGAAACCTCCTGATTCAATCGACAACCCTGGGCTTAAGAGGCGAGAAGTTTTGTGAATCAATCCACGCGGCGCATGATAACCAAAGAACGTCCTTCCAATTCGAAATTCTCACCCGCTTTAACTGTCTTCTCGTAATCTTTCAAATCTCGTCCATACGTGTGAAGTATCATCTCCCACGCTTCTCCAACATGAGGGACCATGAATTTCAAAGAGTGCGGATTGGCATTCAACATTATGAGTAATGTGTCGTCAGCTATTCTCTCGCCGCGTTCATTCACTTCGTTCATAGCGTTTCCCGCGAGAACCATACCGACTGCATGGCCATGGGCCTCTCTCCATGTCTCTTCAGTCATTTCTTCTCCGTTTGGTTGGAGCCAAATTATGTCTTTAAGGGTGCCAAACAGTCGCCTGCCCTGAAAGAACTTCCTCCTTCGTAGCACCGGATGTACTCTTCTGAGATGAATTGCCCTTGTCACAAAATCCAGTAACGAGAGTGCCTTGGAATCCAAATTCCAATTGACCCAGCTTGTCTCGTTGTCCTGACAGTAGGCATTGTTGTTGCCTCTCTGGGTTCTCCCGATTTCATCTCCTGAGAGTATCATTGGCACGCCTTGTGATACGAAGAGTGTTGCAAAGAAATTTCGCTTTTGTATTTCTCTAAGTTCGTTTATAGTGGGATCACTGGTAGGGCCTTCGATACCAAAATTCGAGCTAATGTTGTAGTCATCACCATCTTTGTTGTCCTCTTTGTTCGCTTCATTTTTTTTATGATCATAGCTCACAAGATCGTTCAGTGTGAAGCCATCATGTGCAGTGATGAAATTTATACTAGCGTGAGGGTTTCTTCCATCATTTTGATACAGGTCGCTTGATCCAGTTAGACGATAGCCTAACTCTGCTATCTGGCTGTCGTCTCCGCGCCAAAATCTCCTTATCGTGTCCCGGTACTTCCCGTTCCATTCTGCCCATAGGGTCGGAAAATTGCCTACTTGGTAGCCTCCATGCCCTAGATCCCAAGGTTCGGCAATGAGTTTCACCTGAGAGATGATTGGATCCTGCTGAATCACCTCAAAGAAACTTGACAAGTGGTCGACCTCGAATAGCTCTCTTGCAAGAGTTGATGCGAGATCAAATCTGAAACCATCGACGTGCATTTCTAATACCCAGTATCTCAGACTGTCCATTATTAGCTGAATGACCCGTGGATGGCGCATGTTAAGGCTGTTTCCGGTTCCAGTGAAGTCCACGTAAGACCGAGGGTTCTCGCGAGAAAGACGGTAGTATGAAGTGTTGTCAATGCCACGGAAACTTAGCGTAGGCCCTAGATGATTGCCTTCCGCTGTGTGATTGTACACAACATCCAGAATAACTTCAATGCCAGCGCGATGCAGTGACTTGACCATTTCCTTGAACTCTCGCACCTGTTCGCCGTGAACGCCCGAACTGGAATATCTGGAATCGGGTGCGAAATATCCAATTGTATTGTAGCCCCAGTAGTTACTGAGGCCATTATCCACGAGTCTTTTGTTGTCTACATGATGGTGAATCGGAAGCAATTCTACTGCAGTCACGCCCAGATCCTTGAGATAACGTATTATCC
>DAIDAB010000181.1:0-3011 GCA_027310845.1 bacterium
GGTTGTTCTCTTCAAGACAAAAAAATCGATCAGGACTATGGCGAGCCACGGAGTTATCCAATAGTCGAGGATAAGCAGGAAATTCTCAAAGTTCAGTTCAAAATTGGTTCCTCCCAAGATCGCCAGCGCAAGTCCAACGAGTCCTCCGACAACAACTGTCACCCATCGTTTGGTCTTTACGTCGAGAACAAGAGCCGAAAGCGAATTAGTGTAAATGTTCAGCGCATTCGCCGCGATGGCGCCGAGAGTTATGGCAATGATGGCAAAAAGGCCGAGGCTACCAGCAAATGAGTTGAGTACAGAGAAATACTGACCAGTGGTGTCCTTTGTGACAGCTTCGACTATGGCTCCAATTGCCTCAATGCCAAATGATGCAGCTGCTCCTCCTGCCAGCGCAAACAGAGTGACGCGTCGTTTGGATGATTTGACTGGCAAATATCTCGAATAGTCAGATGCATAAGGCGACCAGCTCATGATATATGAAAAAGAGATCGCAAGAACGATTCCAACGCTGCTCAAGGAAGGTGCGCTAGCCGAGCCACCAACTGGAATATATGATGCGGCTTGACTCAAGTGAGGAATTGCTAGAATGAAAACAGCAAGCCAGATGACACCGAGAACCACTGTCATCCATTTCTCAAACAGATGGATGAAATCATGGCCATAGATTGCAATGAGCAATTGCACTGCGACCAAGATGACAGCGGCCGCGTAGAAGTTAATGCTCGGCAGGATGACCTGCAAAGCTTCGGCTCCAAGAATCGTATTCACAGTGAACCAGCCTACGGTGCTAATCCAATTCAACCCGCCAGGAACGTAATTCCCTATGCGCCCAAACGCACTCCGGGAGGAAAACATCTGAGGAAACCCAAGTCTCGGACCCATGGCCGCAGAGAGCCCGACAAGCAGTCCTCCAAGCACGTTTCCGACGACCAGAACAGGCAGTGTCTGGAATAGAGTCAGTCCAAAAGTCCCAATGCAAAGAACTCCGATTACATAATCAGCTATCGTCAAATTCGCGGCAAACCAGAGAGTGAATACTCTACCTGGTGAGCCGTGTCTTCGATCCTCTGGAATGTGATCAATCCCAAAGTGTTCAATCTCGGTTGCTTTGTCTTGAGCAGTAGAGCTTGTCATGACTTTTTCGATTCGCTGGATAGAGTCAGATCGGATAAAGGCTTGAGTTAATTACCTTTCTCTGGGCGCAGGTCTCATCTGATTCCTTCGGAAATATTCTGGAATCGCAGAGTGAGTGAGATCAATCCTATTTTTCTAATAAGAACGTCTCTCTAGCAGCTTTCGCCGCCCTCTCGAGAGATAGAAATACGGGAATCCCAATAGAGTGAAACACTCCTTGCTTTTCAATGCATTTTTTGCCTTCAAGACTTGCGACCAATATTGGTTTGCCTGACTTGATCGATGCTGTCTTTAGAATCTGAGCGATCTTGTCTGAGGCCTGAGGGAGCCCCCATACGCCGATATAGATTGCAATGTCAGCAAAATTCCTCTTTACAAATGCTTCTTCAAGCACAAATGCCGCCTGATCATCCGTACCGCTTGCAGTAAGGTCAATGGGATTGACAAGAGAGGCAAAGGGAAGGACTCTTGTTCTTAGCGCTCTAATTAGGTTCTTGCTTGCGGATGGTATTTCGAGGCCTTCATTTAGACACAAGTCTGCCAAAGTCAGCCCAAGACCTCCTGCGTGGCCGAGAATCAGGACTCTTCTTCCATGGGCTTTTGGCAGCATCGAGACGACCTTGCACATGTCAACGAATTCAACTTCAGAGTTGACTTCGATAAATGATACTTTCTGAAAAGCCGCTTTGTACGCAGAGTAGCTTCCGGCAAGTGCCCCAGTGTGGGAGCTGACTGCTGTTGAGATTAATTCCGACCTCCCTGTCTTCAAAACTACAACAGGCTTTTTCGAAGAACAGTACGAGGCTGCACGCAGGAATTCTTGCCCGTCTTTTACTCCTTCGATGTATAGCCCAACAACCTTGGTCTTCTCATCGTCAGCAAAATAGTAGAGGGCATCTGTCTCGTCAATGTCCATTCTGTTTCCGTACGTGATCACCCGAGCGACTCCTATTCCCTCAAAGGCCGAAACGTCCATCAGATGGCCGACGAAGGACCCGCTCTGCGAAGCAAGAGAAATCTCTCCAAGATAGGGCCTCTGGATTAGTTCACGCGGAACAAAAAATGTGTCGAGTTTGGAGACATTGTCAAAGATTCCCAAACAGTTGGGACCCAGAACTCTTATTCCGAGCTCTTGCGAGATTGTTGCTAGTTGAAGTTCAAGTGCCTCTCCTACGGGACCTGCTTCTTTGAACCCTGCGCTGAGAACTATCACGTTATGGATCCCTTTTCTTGCGTGTTCTCTTAGCGAATCTGCAACTGACTTGGCAGGCAGCAAAATCACAGATAGATCAGTAGCCTCCGGAATCTCAGAGACGCTGCGATAGCACAAAAGGCCCAAGATCTGATCGCATCTGGGGTTCACAGGGTAAACCTTACCCGAGAACCCATTTTCAAGGATGTTGCAGATTAGAAAGTTACCGAGCTTTCCCTGATCCGGAGAAGCTCCCACAACCGCAATCGAATGTGGATTGAAAAACGGTTCTAATAATTTTGAGCGCTGCATAGGTGACCTGTACCTTTAGAGATCAGATTAGGACTGCCTAGTCCCAATCTTCATTTCGCTCTCATCCTGTTTGCATATGATTCAGAGGCAGTAAGAAAATATTCAATGTCTGATTTCGTATGCTTACTGGAAATTGCCCCGATGTGTCCTGGAAGATAGAAGATGCCAGAATTTGCGATGAGCGCAAAATCGAAATCACGTTCGGTCTTACTATCGGACGCATTAACATCCTCGGGTGTCTTGATTATTTTCTGCTCACTCTTCAAGAAATGCGTCGCAAACAAAGAGCCCGCGCCAGTCGTTTGAGTTCTTATTCCATGTTTTGCAAACACTTCATCTATGCCAGAGCGCATATTCTCGCCGATCCTCG
>DAIDAB010000181.1:3025-4258 GCA_027310845.1 bacterium
CTTCCGACAATCGCAGAAACCGGAAGCCCACCACCAAGAATCTTCCCCAACGTGCAAATATCTGGTTTCACGCCGTAGTATTCCTGAGCTCCTCCCAAGGCCAAGCGAAAGCCCGTGATGATTTCGTCAAAAATCAGGAGCGCGCCAATTCTGTCGCATTCCTCTCTTAGTCCCTGAAGGTACTCTCTGTCTGCAGCAATCGTACCTCCTGCACCAAGGACAGGCTCCACTATCACCGCTGCAATTTCGCCCGGATTCTCTGCAAGAACCTTTCTTGTCCCTTCAAGATCATTGAAGATTGCGAGTTTGACGCTTTTCTCTTCGTCAGGGACTAGACCTCTACTCTCTGAGACGTTGTATGGCGAACTCACTCCAACGGCTAGCGAGGAGCTATATCCATGCCAACCGCCTTCCATTTTTGCAACATATTTTCGTCCAGTAAAAGCTCTTGCGAGTCTTGTTGCATACATCGTCGCCTCAGCACCAGTGGTGCAAAATCTCACTAGCTCGGCGCAGGGCACGCATTCCTTGACGAGCTTCCCAAGCTCAAACGCGAATACATTCGGAGTCCCAAAGAGCAGACCGTTGCTTGATTGCTTTTGAAGTTCTGATGTCACAATTGAGGGTGAATGACCCAGGATTAGAGCAGTATGCCCCATCCAATAGTCAGTGTATCTATTGTTATCAATGTCCCAGATGTATTTCCCCCTTGCCCTCTTGGCAAAGAAAGGATATGGTTCGAAGAATCTCGCGTTGTGGCTTTGACCCCCGGCAAAGATTGATTTCGCCCTATTCCACATCTTTGCCGATGCCCTGGTTTTCAGTTTGTAGGCGGCTGTTTCAGTCTCTGAATTCATTTCCTCTTCCTCTCTTTTTTGGGAGTATCTCTGCCTCACGCTACCTTTGACTGAGAAATTGCCGAATATTATGAATTGCCGAGAGCTCCGAAATTGAGGAACCTACGCTTGATAGACAGAAATCCAGATTGAACGGCAAGTACGAAGATGTGGCTCGCGAACATATCTTCTAGAGATATCCATTTTCTTGCTTAAAATTAAAACAGGCTCCCGACCAGCAAGAGGTCAGGGGTTTGGCTGAATAGCCTACATGTCCTAAAGAGGAGACTAAGTCCAAATTAAACTCATAAAGAACAATGACATTTTGTGCTTTTCTGGAAGGACGTTTCACTTGGAGTCCCCATTTCAGCTTCTGAAAAGGGGGAATGTAATAAGT
>DAIDAB010000182.1 GCA_027310845.1 bacterium
CTCTAATATATTAAGACTATATCGATTCCCGATATAATAGATACTACTTGACTTAAGAGATAGTATCAGCAAACTTCGCACCGGCGGTCATGACCCCTTTGATCGATTTATTTTCGAATGTATGACCGTTAACGGGGAAACGCCCAAAAGTCGTATATATATCTACGATTTTCACGGCCGTGAGGTAAAACCTTAATGCGTAATTCTTCAACCAAAATCCTTCTAATTTCAATCCTCTCAATCCTAGCACTTTCACTTTTTGCATTCCCTGGAATCTCTGTTTACGCAACAACATCACACTGTCATCCTGCAGGGAGTACAGGCTTGACTGCTCTAATCGTGGCAAAGCCGCATCAAACCATAACAGGCACAGTAAACGCAGTGGGCTGCGACATTGGTATCTTCGTCGGTCCTGGAGTCGCGGGCGTCGTCATTACTCATGCAACTGTCACGGGTGCGAATGACCACGGGATCTTTGCTCAAGACACTTGGAACCTAGTGGTGAAGAACAGCCTTGTCACAGGCAACGGCCTTGCCCCTCATACCTGTCCTAAGACAGGAACTCCTACCTCTCCGTGCATCGCCGAAGACAAAGCAATACAACTCGTCGGAACAAGCAACTCCAAAGTAATACACAACACAGTCAAGTTGAATTTCGCTGACGGCGGCATTGGCGTAGCTGACGACGGCGCAATCGACCCAGCAGCTCTGAACCCAGGCACACCGAGTGAGGGCGAAGGCAACCTGATTGCAAACAACTATGTTGCTGACAATGCATTCGGATGTGGCATTGTAGTTGCTGCGTACAACGCGGGAGAAGGAGTAGCACACAACATCGTCTTGAATAATGTGGTTGACGGAAGTTCTCCCACAACGGAACCAGGACCATACGTCGGTGGCATTGTCGTCGCGGCGGACACACCAGGAACGAGAGCCTACGAGAACTTGGTCATCGGCAACCTGATCAAGGAGAGCCTTATACCAGGAATCGTAGTTCACAGCAACGCGCCTGGAGATCATGTCTTTGGCACACTTCTTCTAAACAACAAGATCACGAACAACGGCTTTGAAGCACCGCCATTTGATCCTTCGTTGCCAACAGGCATTGAAGTCGTGTCGGAAGTGCCGCATCTCGCAGTGCTCAGCAACACTTGGGTCATCGGAAATACCATCACGACAAACCACTACGGAGTCTGGATGTGCAACTCTGCCTATACGCACGTCATCAATCTCAAAGGAAATGCAATGGTACCAATAGCTTCATGTCCATAAGGGTGGGATCTAGTCTCTGGGCGTATTGGTCTAGACCAACACTGCCAGACCTTCCCCCCTCCACCATTTTTTAGCTGTCTATCAACTTCTCATCCGATCTCAAGAAATGATGATAGCCCGCAACGGACTAATTCATCGACATATCTCTGTAGATTGAGCTCTGCCGCAGATTAAACCGTCATTTAACTCTCAGAGATCTGAAAGATTCAATCAAATTAGGCATCAGAGGCCCAAATTCAATCTCGGCCTCTTCTATATCCTTGTGAGAATCTATTGATCTCCATCTCGTGGCCTCGTCGTACCTCGTCACGAGAAGCTTGTCCTGAGCTGCAAGCTTTGGAAGTGTGATCGATTCAAAACTTCCCTTGTTCGGAAGCAAATCGAATATTTCTGAAGAAAGGCAATAGACTCCTGCATTCATCAGGTAATCCTTCAGAATCGGCTTTTCTCTGAATTCCCTTGCGCGATCTCCTTTAACATCGATTATCCCGAAGGGACTGCGAAGCGAGATTGAGGCAATCGAACCTAGCGCATTATCATTGTTTTCGCGGAGATGGCTCACCAAAAGCGCTGGATCGAGATCTGTGAGAATGTCTCCATACATCATCAGAAAAGAATTTTGCTTTTCCTTCAGAACAAAGTTTCGGGCTGTCTTCAAAGCTCCCCCTGTTCCCAGAGGTTCTGCCTCCTCTGAATATTGGACTTGGATTCCAAACTTCTCCCCGCTACCGACGTAATTCATGACGACCTGCTTTAGATAGCCGATTGAAATTATGACTTCTCTGATCTTGTGTTTTGAAAGCCAGCTGAGCTGCCATCCGATGATCGGGACGCCTCCGACTTCGATCATCGTCTTTGGTCTCTCGTCAGTGAGAGGCCGTAGTCTCTTGCCGAGACCTCCCGCTAGTATCACTGCTTTCAAGAAACGTTATCCGAAGGAATGAATTGCGAACCCTTCCTTAAAACTATGACTGTATTTTTCTCAAAACCATTGCGCCTTGTTTGGTAGAATGGCAACTATAGCTTGTGTTAGCGGATCTCGAAGATAGGCTCATTGTGCGAGAGCCATAAGGGAAAGACCGCATTCCTTGATTCTGAATCCATAGCAGGCGTCCTTTGTAATTATTAGAGACCTTAGCCCAAGTCTACACTGCCAGGATCTCTATGAACCTGAGCAGATTCATGAACAAATCAAAGCCCATGACAGAGCTCGTGACCAGCGCTGGCTCTGAAGTGGAATGCGACAATTGCAGGTCGACGGGCAAGATCCAATGTGCTGCGTGCCAGTCCAAGGGCTTTGTAAAGAAATTCAAGACCGAGCAGCTGAAATGCGATGTGTGTGCTGGCTCTGGCACGATCTCCGTGCAATGCCTAACTTGCTCCGGAACTGGAACGTCAACGCGAAGGCTTCGCTACGAGGACAAGGGCGGCCAGGGGGCAATCTACCAGCAGGGATTATTGTTTAGTGCCAAGAGGACGCAGACCGTGAGCGTTCTAGTAAAGAACAATGATGATCTCGCGGGCAAATTTGAGGTAATCGTCACACTCGCCGATGGCAAAAGCACAAGCGCCAAGGGAAGCGTCAACTTGAGGCCCGGGGAAACCGCACCTATTGCTCTTCCTCTTTTTCCGATTTCAAGCAAAGATGGGTATCGTGCGAGCTACGAAATAATTCCCGAGGAAGTGGAGACTGCTTGCACCTCTTGTTCGGCCAAAGGAAGACTCGAGAAAACTTGCCTCGCGTGCCAGGGTGTCGGGCAGGCCGCGAGCCAGAGGCAGATTGCCGAGTCCTGCAGTAGCTGCGCTGGCGTTGGACAAATAAGATGTGCAAAGTGCAAGGGATCCGGAAGAGTCAGGATGTAGCTCGCGTGAAAGAATCGTTCTAGAAGCCGCAAAAAGTTCTCTGTTTTCTATGAGTTCTCTTCGAATTTTTCTTTACCGGGATATCATCGTAGAATTAAGGCAATTGTCACATCTGCAAAGCGCGTCTCACAATCTAATTCTCTTTATGCCCTTCACTCTGTCAAAATCACGGTCATCACTTATGATCTCGTCTATTCCTGCCTCTTTCATTATGGCAGCGTGGAAAGCGTCTCTCGGCTTTAGGTCGTACTTTTCGACGTAGTATAGCGCGTCAAGAGGCGTCGAGGCAAAAACATCCTTCACGGTGAGGTTTTGCATCGCAAAGATATCTTCGATCGTCTCCCTGAGTGCTTCAGATTTCTTGTTCTTGATGATCACCCACATTACTTCATCCAAGGCAAGAGCAGAGGTCACAGACTTCATAGACCCGACTAGTATCTTTTCATGGATCTTCCTCGCGGCTTCCCCCCGAGCGCTCTGGTCGAAATTGCAAATGATGAAGAAATTTGCGTCTAGGTAGACAGGTTTCTCCGTCATCCAAAGACCTCTTCATACAATTTGTCGCCATAAACCCAGCGCGATTTCTTGATGTCAGCCCCGTATTTTTTTGCCCGTTCCTTTGCCCTTTCGACGAGGTCATTTGCTGGAAGTGGTTTGATCTCTATTGTCTTCTCTTTTACCTCAAGGATAGCAGGTCCATTTTCGACGAGCCCCACGCTATCCCGCACAACTTTAGGTATGACAATCTGACCCTTGTCGCCTAGTTTAACTCTTATTCTCACTTATTCCCACTACTAGTTGGAATAGGCTCAACTCGTCTTTTATAGGTTACGGGATAAAGGCCTTTGAGAAGGAGGCTTACGCTTTCGACCAAGAATGAGTTCTATTTGAATTCTCAAGGGCATTCATTCCATAGTATTCAGCTGAGGCAGGAATCTGTCACGATACAGGTTTCGACAAATAGTACTTGGAATCCACCAAAGCAAAGTTGACGTTTGGCAAGTCCTCAGAACCTTGTCAATCCTTGCTGTCCATCCGCGCTGATTTGAACCTGCCTTTCTCGTATCCCTTGGGTCAGCGTTTGAGCCTGGAATTCCC
>DAIDAB010000183.1 GCA_027310845.1 bacterium
GTAGACCACGACCTTTGACCCAATAGGCATTTCCCTGAAAGTTGCTGAGTTAAAGTCTTCATCCTCAGCAGTTATTTTGTGCTGCCCAAATATGGATATGAAGTCATGAATTAACCAATCGCCAAGAATTTTCCCCTTGACTGCATCATTGTGACCTGCTAAGATTCGGTAAAAATTATTGGCTTTTGCATCACTCATTGAGTCAATTTCCACCCTGTCAGTCGACATAATTTGGCGTACTTATGCTATTGTACCTGCGCTCTTTTCTCTATGACTGGCGTTGTTAAACAATCGCAAAAAGATGGGAGTAATTCGAGCTCTCTAATTTTAATGCCGAGAAAGTGCTTCTCGTCATGTCCAGGTAAGAAGTCCTTACTCACTCCAAAAGGAGAAAGAACTGTTGCACAAGTATCTGCTAAAAGCTCGACGTAGCGACCTGAGTCATATTCCTCTTCCTCTGCAAGTTCCTCTGGTGTTGCCCGATTCATCCCTGACGTCTTGTAATTCGTAATCACGTAGGAAACAGATTGACCTGCCTTTAGTTCCAGGCCTCTCTCCTCTAGCTTTAAAGCTGCATTGACAGAAAGCTGTCTCTTTGAGAAGTAATCTGCAAGATTCTTTGACAACCTTCGAGTTATTAAGAGCTCGAGTGGTGGAACATCATGATTCTCAATCTGTCCTGCAAACTCATTGAACATCTGGATTCCTTTCGTTCTCGCAACTTCTCTTAGCTCTAGTTCGGTACCGCATTTCGAGAGTTCTTTCAAAATTAGCTCTTGGCACTTCTTGAAATAGATCGGTGTGTCATGTCTCCTGTATTCTATCCCTCGAACTTTCATCTCATTGGTCTTTTCGAAGCAGCCAAAATAGCGAGTCGGCACCTGGTTTTGTGAATCGACCTTTGAAGGAAGGAAAACAATCCACTTGTATATCCCTTCAATTGCAAGTTTGAATTTGGTAGTCTGTTCGATTTCTTTCCTCAGTTCCTCGCATTCCTCTTGTTTGATCCGATCTCTATGAATCCATAGAGAGTCAACGATTCCATGAATGACCTGGTATCCTCTTCCCTCTGCAACATGCATTGCATCCAAGAGAGTTCTTCTTGCAACACTGCAAACAGCGATGTGCGCGTCAATTTTCATGAACTTTGCGTTGCGGTAAGATAGATAACCAAACGACGTCACTAGTACCCACTTTAGGGCACCAGCCCTTTCATTGTAAACTTGCTTGAGTCTGGGGTCGTTTGTTTCGTTCCGTAATTTCTTGTAGTCGAATCTCTTAGTCAGTGGAAGTTCGAGACTCTCAGGTACAATGCCTACCTTCTTTTCGCAAAGGTGCATGTAGAGCTCCTCAAGCCTATTCTCCGAATTTGGGCAGCATGAGCAGTTGACAGTCTCTGCGCTGATGTTTCGTCCCTTGATTATGCTGGGATAGAGCGAGGCGAAATCGAATTCGCAGACTCGTTCGTGGACACCAGGCAGAGGAACAAACACAAGGCCTCCTCGATCGGCAACGAGGAGATTCTCCATGCTCTTGATATCCTCTGAAATGACAGGTTTGTAGGGAATCAGAGTATTTCGCCTGAAGGCATGATAGAATTGCAGTCCGCTCAATGATTTCCCGATCGACGCTCGAGACGATGTATGGAAAGGCATGCGGGATATTCTTGAGATCTCGAAGAGACCCTCGAAGCGGCATTGATCATAGACGAAAGTATTCTGTCCGTCGACGTGGATTCTCCCATAGAACCTCTGAGTTGCTGGTCTGTACATGATTCGACCGTAGCTGAAGTACGTCCTTCCTCCTGCCTGTGTGTTTGGTGTAATCTTCCTTGCATCAGTATCTCTGTCTAGGTTGAACGCAGTCCCAAGTTTCAGTGCTTTAGTGTACAGATATGGAAAAACGAATGCGTCTCCATTCCCAGTGATAATAAAATCAGGATCGAACTTTCGAATCTGAGCTTCTGCTTCCTGAAGTATCTCTGTTTCATCTCCGCTTTGAATGGAGATCGGTTCATTCATCTCTTCACCAGGATAGTCGAAAGAAGATAGAGAAATCCCGGTCACTCTCGAATCCAGGCGAGGGACCTTATCTCCAAGTGTGATATCCAGCCCGATTACTCGTAGCTTTGGGATCTCATAACCAGTAGACCAAACATCATCATTCATCTTCCACCTTGTTATCTCCTCTCCATCAGAATAAACCGAAACACGCCCTAATGGGAAGAGGTCTTTTTCGAGAAAATACTGCTGTTCTGCCGATAGATCAACATTGTAAAGTCGAAATGTTGAAGGATTCTGGAAAGTCGCCTCTAGAAGATCTGCAACGCGTTTAGCTTTGTCAGCCTGACGCAGTTCAATCTCAAGAACCTCATTCTTTCTCCAATCAAAGACGCTCGTCCTCTTTTTCACAATGTTGATTGATGAGACAAGATTCGAGTCCTTCAGTTTCGAAAGCAGGAACTCAGGACTGTCACAAGCCGCGCCCGAGGCGTAGATCTTTGCTTTCCATTTGGAATCCTTGAGTTTGACAGTATCCCCGTTTGAAAGCTTGATCCAAAACGTCATGCCCTCTCCACTGCTTGGAGTGGGATAACAGTCAAGTAACCAACCCTTGGTGATCGTCAAGGACTGTCACTATGTTTTCTTCTCTTCCTGGAGGCGTCTTGCCAGATTTGCAAGCCAGTTGATCGTCTTCTGCTGCTTGAGTAAAATACTCATCATCAGAGATTCGGTGTCATAACCTCGCTCTGCCATGTCGATTGCCTCCCTGTAGCTAGAGGAGATTTCATTCATCATGTCTCTGAACACTTCACGGTCGTCTTGGCGAAGCGCTTCAGCATACGGCCTCCAAGAATCAATTTCCTGCTTCAGACGTCTGCTGACTGCTTCTGAATTGCCAGTGCCATCGAGCCTAGAGCTCAAGCTCTTTTCCCCTCTGTGAGTGGTGGCGCATCAAGACAGCTTTTTCCGTGTCTGTTCTTCTGCTGTGATAGACTTCGATGGCCACGTCCGAGAAGTTCAAGAAATGCAAACACTGACTCTCAGAAGTTGCAACAACGAACATCACTCCATTGTTTTTGTTCTTTGCAATCTCTGCGAGCTTCTGAGCAATTAGAAACTGTAGGTTTGAGATTTCTCTCTTCGAGCTATCTTCTTCCGAAAACACATAGTCAAAACCGCACAAGCCAACAAACTTGAAGGGATTCGGATCTGCTCCGTTCTTTGAGAGAAGAGAAGGAAGCTGTTCTGTCACAAAGTTCGTGAGCTGATGGCACGTAAAGACTCTCATCATCTGAATTGACTGTAGTAATTTTCTTGTCTCTGAAGAGTCCTTCTTTCGCAGGTCAGCTTCTCGGCGGATAAGGTAGGGATCTGCAGAATTTCCAGCATCGACAAAAAGAGCGCGTCCCCCGAATTGCCTGACCGAGTTCATTGCAAGAATATTGAGCATCCCTGAAACTCTCTTCCCGTAGAGATAAGTCAAGGTGTTAGTCTTGAGTCCGGTCCCCAGCAATCCATCGAGACTGTTATCAAAAGTTAGACCATATAGCTCGCTCGCTGTCTTCACACTCTGGTGCAGCAAAATCTGCTGCAGCTGAAGTTTCGGAGAGATCTTCTTTTTTGTCAAAACGATGACACTCCTTCTATTGATGAATTTGAACTCAAAGCGGTCATCTCGTCAGTCAATTTTCGGAGCTGTTTTTCTTGCTCGAGCATGAGGGACATGAGGATCCCGTGAAACGGGACTAGCCTGACAGCCTGCCCGCAAGCCTGGGTATGCTTCTTGCATAGCTGCAGAAGATCGTAGAGAGCTCGCTGATCCTGCTTCCCGGAGAGCCCCTTTCCGTAGCTCCTGAGGAATGCGTCTGTCTCGATTTGAATCATCATGTTGGCTGTAGGAATTGTGCGACCCATTGCAAAGAATACAGTAATCATGCAGTAACTTATGCTTTGCGCGATTTTCAGAAACAATGAGGCGTACTCGTATTTTCTGGGTAGCCCATTATGGCACTCTTCGTGCATATGAAATTCATACCCAAATACCTTCAAAATAATCGACGTTGGCCTGTGTTTAATTTCTTGGACCTAAAGGGTGAACCCAAAGCAAACAATATTTAGGGGTGCAGTATTATTACTGTAAACAAGTGATTAAAATTGCCGAAGGAAGGGTTCAGCGTAGTCACGATCACAG
>DAIDAB010000184.1 GCA_027310845.1 bacterium
ATCAAGAAGGTGAGAGAAAAAAGTTGATAGAAGAGCAGTACGAAAAGGTGGTGAAGGTCCTAATCAAAAACCCGGCCGTATCACAGCCAATAGGGAAGAAAGGTTTCGGCTCTACAGGACTGTATACTCGTGGGAAATTGTTTGCATTCTTGTCAACCAGGAGTGAATTCATTGTCAAGCTGCCACGTGAGCGTGTTGATCAATTCGTCACAAGCAGAGATGGAGCACGCTTTGATCCTCGCCGCAACGGGCACGTCATGAAAGAGTGGCTTGCCGCTAGACAGAAATGAATAAGCGCTGATTAGTCCAAAGGCTTTCAATTCATCTTGGTTTGTCGTTGCTTTGCTAGTTCATAGCACAACTTGAACAGATCCACTGCTTTCTCCACATCACTTGAGTTTCTAAAATGAAATGTAATCCATCCACTTTGAGGTATGATGTGGTGAGGCTCGGCTCTATCTTCAGCTATCAGTTGATCTCTCACATTCATCGGAAAAGCAATGTCAGCTTGATAGTCGCCGTGTATGTGCCCTAGCTCTCGCCTGCCTAGCTTGAACTCTGTTCCTCCAAAGCGGTGAGGACTAGCCACGACGCCATCCCACTTTGCAACTTCATTAACTATTCTTTGTTGAGCGTTACGCACGGCCATTGATTTTACACTCATCTTGCAGTCTCTCGTTTCTTTTCTAATGCCTTCTTCCACTTGAACCAGCTAGTTACCGGAGGTTCAATATCATCTTGCCATAATAGAGCGTTTAACTCTCCTCTGTGCTGGAGTTCTTCTTCAATCAAGTGCCAGAGCATATCTCCGACGTTCCTAGTTCTGACTGATTTGTTTTTGCCTGTCCCAAGAGTGTATTGGAATGATCTGTTTAGATCTTCAGCTCTCAACTTTTGCAAGATAATGTCAATATGGCTGTCTACTTCCTTCTCGATTTGTTTCACTTTAGCTACCGATAGTCCAAAAAGGCTGGGCAGTTCCTCTCCTGTTTCAAATTTATGCAACCAACGCTCACAAGCCTCGTTTGTTTCAAATGCATAGAACCAACACCTGTAAACGTCGAGAATGTGCACGAAAATATCGATTATTGATGGATATGAAGCTCCTCGATCCTTTGCCAGCGTCTTTTTCGGAAGCTTACTAATCAATCTAAGATATTTTTTCCTGACAAAAGTATTGTACGCAAAGAAATCCCGCAGAGAAGCAAGCTCTCCCATTGATTCAGCAACCGTCTTTTTACTCAAGGTCAGAACTCATGAGCCATTCTGGGCGATTTATGCGCATCTACTTGAGAAACGCCGAATACTCCACGATGCGCAAAGTGTAATTCAAGTCAATATTACTATCAATGAGAAAGATGGTCGAGCATGCGCTCAACAAGTCTCCTTACCACTCTCCCCTTCGACCTGTACACTTCCAAATCAAGAAATAATAACAACCACAGAATGAAGAATCTAATGCACCACATTCTATTCTACAAAGTCGTCGATGACTACTTGAACAGGCGGGCAGAGTATCGAACAAAGCATCTCGAACTTGCAAGAAATGCCTTTGAGCGGGGAGATCTCATCCTCGGCGGCGCACTCGCAGATCCAGTTGACAGTGTTGTAATAGTTTTCAAGAGTGCAGAGGCAGCAGAAGCTTTTGCAAAGCAAGACCCCTATGTTGAAAACGGACTAGTCACTTCCTGGCGTGTCAGGAAATGGGTCACTGTCGTGGGAGAAGGCTCTTCGCCTCCGTGAATGCAAAGGCATACCATGACTATTGTTCTCTAGGAGCCTGAATCTTTTACGATTCTAGCCAGAACTATGGGCTCAAAGAGAAAATCTTCGTGTAAAGCGACTCCTCGCAAGAGATCGTGAAACGATTCAAATAAAGCACATACAGAACCGGACATTTTGATGCTTTGTAGAAGGAGGGCCATGATCTAGATCTCATTCCAGCTTCTGAAAAAGGGGAACGTCATAAGTAGAAGATGTAACAATGGCTTTGGACTCTCCTCAATTTCCTTAATGAACCCCCCGTCCCCCCTTTTCACACTGGAGTACATACTGATTCTGCTTACGAAATGAGGATCCACAAAGAAACAAATGAAAGTTCAATTCGCACGCGAATCAAGGCACAAAGTCGATTATCGCCAATAATATGATCAGGACGACGAGCGCCACAGTTGCAGCAGTCAGAAACTTGTTGAGTTTCTCGAGTCTACGCACACCGCTTTCCATTGGATCTTCCAATTGCCATTTCCTTCCCATAGTTGCCAATTCAAAAGTGCTTCAGGCCACTGCCAGCACCAGAAGGAAAAGCGCAATCACTGATAAAATCGCGACAGCCCTTCCAAGCTGCTCTGATCTCCTTAGCGCTCTTTCATAGCGCTCGGAAGCATTGTAAGAATAATTTCCATAACTACTAGGATAAGTTGGCGGCGTAGAGCCAAATGGTTGACGCGGTTGCGGGGTGCTTGTAACGCCTTGCTGGCTTCCCAAGAGACTAGATCCGCAGTATGAGCAATAGGCTGCGCCTGCCTGAGTATTTTCTTTTCCACAGTAGGTACAAGTAGTCATTTGATACATGAATCGAACTCTTCTGTATTATAGTGTTTGCTCATGTGAGGAACTACATGTTATCGGTTACCTGAACCAGTGGCGATATGAATGTGGGATATGCAATAGGCGCTCGTACTCTTTCTCCTCTATCAACACAATGTTCGGGCTGAGATGCGTGAGACTATATGACCATGCCCTAAAGGTATCGGCCTATCAACGACGAGCAAAATAGTAAACAAGAAGCATTCCTCCGAGAACAATCCTGTGGTCCACTTTTTCAATGTCCGAGATATCAATTTCAACTTTCGAAGTCTTGAGCCCCATGTCCCTATGACCACTTGCAAGGACGTTCCCGCTATTGATATCCTCTAATTTACAATTAGATGCAGATGCATCCGTGGAAAGAAGCATTGATTCGAGGCCGTCCGTTATTATCCCGTATTTGCGGCTCATGAAGCTACTCTTTTGCTTGAGACTTGCAAGTACATTACCTGCCGCATCATGGATGAGATATATGTACAAAAGGCCCCTGACCCTTGTTCCATCCACGCTCAGAACTGGTTGCTGAGTAGTATCATATAATGTGTACATGAGCGGGAACTTCATTTCTCCTTTTGTCTCCCCTAGCAACATTCCAGATGAATCTTGGAACTGGTAGTTGAGATGAAACGAAAGCGTGTCCCAAAGCATGATGAGATGATTTAGACTCAATAGAGGGGAGCTGGAAGAAGGTGAAGAAGAAAACGCAACTTTACCGAAATCAGATGATTGCAGAGTCTTCCCGCAATTTGGGCAGAATCGGTCTCCTTCCCGTACGGAATTGTTACAGTTCGGGCAGAGCATCAGAGTGCCCACATTGTGCATGAATAAGTGTCTTCCTCGGGAAGTCTTCTCATCATTGGCATTATGTCGACGCATCCAAGGAAAACATCAAGCAACTATAGAATGACCTTTGCCTAAAAATGAACTGAGGAGGGTTAAGTGTCCTTGATTTAAGCATTAAGAGAATGATCCAAGAGAATTATAATCTCGACAGCTATACGTAAGGACGTCCTAGCTTGCCATGTTCATTTTCCATTTGGTCTAATTTGGGTCTAATGAGGCCCAGCTCGTTTTCAGGTGGCGCTTGATGGATATTACCATGTGAATCCTTAAATGCATGGTAAAGATGATTGTTTATTGAATGTCAGAAACGGCCACGATAACCAGCAGAAGCATGGTGAATATCCCTGCCAAGATTCGCCGCAAGTACGGCCTCAAGCAGGGCAGCAAGGTTGTCTTTTTAGATTCTAATGGAGAGGTAAAGCTCCTTCCTGTTCCACCTATTTCGGAACTGTTTGGTGCCGACAGGAAATGCAAAAATATTCTTCTTAGAGCCCTCAAGGAGCTTGAACAAGAGCATCGTCGTGAATCAACGGATTGAACAAGAAATTAGTCATGGACACCGGCGCCCTCACTTTATTCTTCATTGGAGACTTTCGGATTAAACCTTACTTCGAAGCTATTGCTGAAAAGAAGGCAGTTGGATATATTTGCTCAGTCAACCTAGCTGAGTACTGTTACAAGACGTGCCAGAAACTGGGAGCAGAAACAGCGCACTTGCGCTACCAACAGATAAGGACGAT
>DAIDAB010000185.1:0-275 GCA_027310845.1 bacterium
GATTCTGAGAGATCCCTTAACACCGATGAATCGTCGGTTTCGGGAAAGGACTCTGACTCTCTTGAAGGCCTGTGGAGCTCCATGCACACGGAACATTCGGTTGAAATTCCTGACTCGGCCTGGTGTACAGCACAGACCTTTCCGCTGAAGAGTAGATTTTTCCATATCGAATAAAGTGTGAAAATTCCGTCAATCTGGCTCCGGCTCACGTCCTCGCTTAGTATCTTTGCGTAGCTCTGAATCTCGCCGGTGCTTGAGCAAAATTGTCTTGAAAG
>DAIDAB010000185.1:285-4149 GCA_027310845.1 bacterium
TGCTATTCTCCTCTGGCTCTCGCCCCTATCGTGCAGCTCGTGGGCGACTAGACCCCTAATGTTTGGTAGAAAGTATTCGACCATCATTTCGCATGGAGGTAGCAAAGCTGGCTAGATAACTCACTTATTTACAGACTTATAAGAGTAATAGGAAAGAGGCGTCCAGTCCGACGGAGTCTCATGGGTGAATCTGATGTTTACGAGAAAGAGCACAGGCCTCGTAAGAGAGGGAAGATGGATAGATTCTTTCATCTTCAATTCATCAGCAAGCTGGCTCTTTGGGCCTCTGGTCTTTTCGATCTCCTCATTGTACTACCTTTCTGGCGCAGACCTAATTTCCGCAGAGGGCATTGCCCTACTCTTCGCATTGGCCATTGCTGCAATGTATGCGATTCTTACAGCTCTTATGCCCAGGTCAGGAGGGGACTATGTTTTCAACAGCAGGGTCCTTCATCCTTCGATCGGCTTTGCGTTTAACTTCTCACTAACCGTATGGCAGCTATTCTCTGCTGCGTTCACGCTTTACTTTATTGCAAACATAGCTCTTGGTCCGGGCCTACAGGTTCTGGGCTTTTTTGCAAACTCTCAATGGATCAGTCAGATCGGGGTAGGGTTAGAGCAACCGATGAATTCTTTCATCTTTGCTTCAGTCGTGAACATCCTTTTCACTCTTGTAATCCTCTCAGGGATAAGAAAGACCTTCACAACGTTAAATGCCCTCTGGGGCCTAACAATCCTTGGAACGTTGGTGCTAATTTTCTCTTTAATATCCTCAAGCGGAACGAGATTCCATTCCGCATTCAACAACTATGTCTTGGTATCTAATGGAACGAGCTCGGTTACAGATCCCTTTTCATTTGTCTTGCAAAACGGCGCGCAAACGCAGATTCCGTACACCCTCGCTATTCCTGCAATAGCGATATGCGCCTCGTCGGTAATCTGGGTCTTCTGGGAGACGTATGTGGCGGGAGAAGTAAGGCATGCAAACCATGTAAAGAGAAACATTTCCACCATGGCAGGAGCTGGCATCCTAAATGGAGCGCTCTTCGCGCTCCTGATCTATCTTCTCTACAGGGTGGTAGGATATCAGTTTCTTACTGCGGTGACTAATCCATTCCTCCCCGGCGGACTCTTCAGCGGCCCACTTCAGGCAATCACAGCAGTGCTCATATTGACAAGCGGAAATTTCTACTCCGCCGCAGTTTTATTACTCGCGATTACATTAGGGATGACCGTACTTCTACTCCCTGCGCTTTACCTACAGCCGATACGCTCTGTTTTCGCATGGAGTTTTGACAGAGTAGTGCCAGAGCGGATGAGCGCAGTGAGTTCCAGGTTTCATACTCCGCTTATCACCACAGTCATACTAAGCTCCGTCGTCGAAGTTATGCTGGTGCTCATTACCGTTTTCAGCTCCTCGCTCCTTCAGATATTTTACTCTGTTATCATAGGCCCTGCTTTCAGCAGCATATTCCCCACTGCCGCTTCTGCAATTGTGATAAGATTCAGGCGGAAAGACCTCCTGGGCCAGATGAGTAGCCAAAGATCTTACATCTTGACACTGTTGGGAATCGCCTCGGCGGGCTTCATTCTCTTCATGACATACGTCTTCATAGCTAACGAATCATTCTTCTTCTATTCTAACTCCTTTTCTTACAGCTTTCTGATAGTGCTCAACTTTGTGTTCATTCCGATAGGTGGTTTGATCTATCTCATTTCCTACATTTCCAGAAGGTCGCACGATAGGATCGACCTAAATACGATCGCAATGGAGATTCCACCAGAATGAGCGCCAACACAAGTGAAGTGATTCCTAATTGAATGATCAGATGCAGAAGCCCGATTTTGTACCTTGGTACATGCAGCAAGACGTAGTGGAAGGCTATGAAGGATGGTATGAGGGCAAGTACAAGAGAGCTGACATTCTCGAAAAGCGTGTAATCACAATAATGATCGAACAATTTGAGAAGCCGAAAACAATACTCGAGATAGGGTCAGGCACTGGACACTTTACTCGATGGTTTGGCTCGATCGGACTTGAGGCGACAGGAGCGGATCTATCTCCCTTCATGGTCAGGCAGGCGAAGAAACTCTGGCGCGAAGGAGAATTTGTCAGCTCAAGGTCCTCTAATCTTCCATTCGAGCCCAAATCATTTGACCTTTCGATTTTCATCACGTGTTTTGAGTACATGCCCGACCCGGTGGGAGTTCTGAGAGAGGCAGCAAGGGTTTCTAGGCAAGGAGTGATTCTAGGCTTAATGAACAGCTGGAGCCTTCCGACTTTGCGGAGAAAGATTCAGCTCGCATTTGGGAAGAATGACTATTACCGAAATGCCCACTTTTATTCCATCAAGGAGATGAAAGGGCTTGTCAGAAAGGCCTTCGGAGAGAAGGCAGAGATGGTCCGCTGGAGAACGACTCTTTTTCCAGAGCCTCTCCATCTTGAGAGGGACACCGGGAATCCTTTTGGCGCGTTCCTGGGGGTAGCTTTCAAGGGAAATTAATATCCCAAGTGAGCTTTAGACTTGGCTAATGTCAGAGATGTATAATATATTATGCACCCCGAAGAACAAAGTCTGATCATGGCAGAAGTTCCACAGTACGGGAAGATCACAAAGGAGTTTTTCGATCGAGTAATCTACCCAAAGCTCGGGGCAAAGCGCAATGAGGTGGTGATTGGCCCCACTTCTGGAGTTGACACCTGCGCGGTCAAGATCGGAAGCAGCGAGGTTCTAGTCGCCACAACTGATCCTCTTTCTTACATATCAGAACTCGGGCCCAAAGACTCTGCCTGGCTTTCAATCAACTTGATTGCATCTGACCTTTCGACAAGCGGATTTCGCCCGCAATACTTGATTTTGGAATTCAATCTTCCTCCCTCCATGCCAAGCACGGTTTTCGAATCCTATTGGAATGCACTCAGTGCTGAATGCGATAGTCAGGGAATCGCGATCGTTGGTGGGCATACAGGAAAGTTTGAAGGCATTGACTCGACAGTCATCGGTGCCGGCGTAATCTTTTCAATCGGCTCAGCAAGGACGTACCTCACGTCCTCCGGTGGAAAGCCCAAAGACAAGTTGATCCTAACAAAAGGTGCTGCTATTGCAGCAACCGGAATCCTCGCGAGAGTGTTTCCCGAAACCATAAGCGAGAGAATAGGAAAGAATGGACTGGAACTCGCACAGAAGTACTTTCAAAGAATATCAGTGGTGAAGGACGCCTTAATCGCCTCAGCTGTTGGGGTCAAAGCATCAGGGGTGACTGCCATGCACGATTCAACAGAAGGCGGCGTGCTCTCGGCAATATACGAGCTTGCTTTGGCATCCTCCTGCGGAGCTCTGATTGAAAAGGAAAAGATTCCACTTTCCGAGGAAACGCGTAAGATATGCACTCTTTTCGAAATGGATCCCTATGTCAGTCTTGGAGAGGGCGCGCTTGTCTTGAGCTGCGTGCCTGAAAAGGAATCCGACATTCTTACTGCGCTATCTTCAAACGAAATCGGCGCCTCAGTTGTCGGTGAGCTCACTGAAAAAGGCACTGGAATCAGGCTTGGGGAAAACGGAAGCGAAAAGCCAATAGGTTATCCAGTTGTTGATCCTTACTGGGCTGCCTATTACAGCGCAAAGAAGAGAGGATGGATCTAGTCGCGTCATCTCAATTGAGATTAGGTGTGTGGAAATGAGAAAATCAAACAAGAAACGGATCGAGTCCGGAGTCTATCTGGTAGTGGATTCAAGCTATGGGGAGGAAAGAGTGCTTTCTGTCGCGCAAAGCTCGATGGAAGCTGGCCTTGATGTACTTCAACTCTGGGCATCTTGGAAAGACGATTCCAGCGCGATAGAGCTTGGAAGGAAGCTAGAAAGG
>DAIDAB010000186.1 GCA_027310845.1 bacterium
TATTTCAGCTTCTTCTAACTCATACTCTGGAACAATTTCAAGAACAGAAATTTCAGGCTTCAGTCCGAATTCAAGTAATTCTCTAATCCAAATATTTTTTCTAGTGTTAGTACGATAAAGTCCTTTCTGATTCAAATGACCTGAAAGTCTCCCGTTAAGCGAATCAACAGTTTTCCCGACATAGTGAAGGCATTTTGTCCTTGGATCGAACAAACCATAAATTTTGCCAAGACGATCCATTTAGTGACTTTTCTTCTTTCTCAATTCAGCTTTCAGTTTATCTAGTTCGTTTTTTATTTTGAAAAGAATGTCACTTTCATGCACATCAATTTCACGCGTCAAGCCAAGCATTTCTTTTTGAATGTGCTTAGCCTCTATGCCAAGATGTTCTTCGTCGTACTTATTCGGACCGGGAGCCGTGTCGTGGGCTGAATAAGTGTGCCTCTTTTCCAGCCATTCCTCCCAATCAGAGATTAAGTCCCTGTAGGCGTTCAGCATAGATTGTCGTTCGTCTTCTTCCTCTTCCTCATCGTCAGTAGCTATCAAATCCAATTGTGCTGCAAATTCCATAAAGCCTTGTTGTTCAAGTTCAGTAGCTAGCCGAGCTAAGGCGGCCCGATTCTTGAGCATATCGTGAAGATAGGAATAGGCGGCATCAGCAATATCATCAAACTCTTCGCCAGCCTTGAATACCTCACCATTCGGAGCTTTGATTGTGTAAATGTGAACAGGAGCTCGCTTATTAGCTGGTCGATAGGTTACTTCAAATCTATACCTTCCTTGGGTCGGCAGTTGCCAATCTTTTAGCGTCTTAGTACTGTCACTGTCTTCGGGTGTCCAGTAGACGTATTTTGCTGCTATCTTCATCACTTGTTAGGCGGCATCATAAGTTGCTTCTTGAAGTTCTCCCAAGCCTCTTCGAGTCCTCTTAGTTCTGTATGGTAGCCGTTGCTCAACATCTCGTTTCTGGCATCCTCGAAAGTCCAATGGTCATGAATTACTCTGAACATTGCTGTAATCAAACCAGTCCGGTCTTGTCCATGTGTGCAATGAACATAGATAGGAAAGTTATCCGGATTGAGCATGGCTGTCACAGCAGCATGCAATTCATCCTTTGTCGGGGGATCAAAAATCTGACCAAGATCATCTGGTGGCATTTCGGCCTTCACGACGTTTAGACCAGCAGCGACGGCACCGTCATCAGTGCCCTCTTTGTCGAAGTTCAACTTGACAACGGTCTTGATCTTTAAGGACTTGAGATATTGCCAACCGTCGTCTGCTCTAGGTTGGCCTCCACGATAGAGAATTCCATCATCCACGGTTCGGAAATTCGGGATGTCGTGAACGTAATAGAAATGCGAGCAACCAGAAGACAAAATGATAAATATGAGACCTGTCAGTGATGTTTTGAGCATAGACGTCATGCGTATTAAAAGAAATTGCGCTGAAATGCCTCTCTGTTAAAATTAGACGAGTAAACTAGAGAAATTAGCACTAAGTTTTAGCTGGGTCTTTACTTCCGTTGCAGTTAGACTTATAATGAGTCTATTAAAGAGACTCCAAATGAGTCCATAAGGAAGTGCAATGAGTTTTACCTACGAATTTCCCCGCCCCTCAGTGACCATAGATGCTGTCGTCTTCGGTGTCAATCAGGAGCTCGAACTGGAACTCCTTCTCATTAAGCGGCGAGACGACCCCTTCAAGGACTGCTGGGCTCTCCCCGGTGGGTTCGTGAATGTTGCTGACACGGTGCCTCAAGGTGAGAGCTTGGAAGCTGCCGCCTATCGAGAGCTACGTGAAGAGACGGGGATCAAGGTCGATTATCTCGAACAACTCTACACATTCGGTGAACCAGGGCGAGACCCGCGCGGACGTATCATTTCAGTTGCGTACTTTGCCCTGGTCCGCTCCAAGGATCACACAGCTATTGGTGGCGACGACGCCAAGGAAGCAGCCTGGATGTCTTTCAAAGCTCTCCCCAAGCTTGCCTTCGACCATCACAAGATCATTTCTATGGCTTTAGAAAGACTAAGGAGCAAAATACGATACCAGCCAATTGGACTCAACCTACTGCCAGAAAAATTCACGATCAGTCAATTGAGAAAACTTTATGAGGCTATTCTTGGCTACAAGATAAACCATGGAAATTTCCGAAGACAAATTCTTCCAAAGAATAGACCAAATTTCATAAAACCTGTAAGAACTCTAAGAGAGAAATCAAACAGGACTGGCCCACCTGCACAAATATATTTCTTTGACAAACTGCTCTACGAAAATGCAGTGGCCAAAGGATTTGACTTCAAACTAAATTGCAGAAAGATCAGCCAATGAAAAGATTTGTCTATTTTGCACTCAGAGAAGAATCTTGGAAAGAGCTCCCTTTAGAAAGACGCCAAAAAGCCGAAGAACAAACTTGGCGTAACTTAAAGGGCGCTTTGTACGAGCTTGAACGCAACCGAAAGGAGAAGTACCATGTTTAAGGAGAACATGATTCTGGACACCGATAGCTACAAGGCCTCACACTGGCCGCAGTACCGCAAGGGCACCACTGGAATGTGGTGCTATCTCACTTCTCGCGGTGGTGTCAACGGGCAAACCTGTTGGTTCGGTCTACAAATGATTCTCGAGAAGTATTTCGCTGGGCCAGTCATCACTCAGGACATGGTTGATGAAGCGGCTCTTTTCTCGGAAGCACATGGCGAACCGTTCAATCGTCAGGGTTGGGAACGCATCGTCAAGGTGTTCGGTGGCAAGCTCCCCCTACGCATCAAGGCGGTCCCAGAGGGAAGCGTCATCCCGACCCAGAACATTCTCATGAGCGTGGAATCCACAGACCCAGAGACGTTCTGGGTGGCTTCTTGGTTTGAGACACAGCTGGTACGCCTCTGGTACCCCGTGACCGTTGCTACACGTAGTTGGTATGCAAAGCGGACGATTTTGGAAGCTCTTCTTGAATCATCTGATGACCCGTGGGGCGAGATTCCCTTCAAACTTCACGACTTCGGCAGCCGAGGAGTTTCGAGTCGTGAATCGGCAGGGATCGGCGGAGCTGCGCACCTGGTGAATTTCAAGGGTTCTGACACGATCCAGGGAGTTCGTTACGCGAATTACTACTACAACGAGCCGATGTCCGCCTTCAGTATCCCGGCTGCAGAGCACTCGACTATCACCAGCTGGGGTCGTGACGGCGAGCTCGACGCTTACCGCAACATGGTCAAGCAATTCGGCAAGCCAGGGAAGCTCGTTGCTGTCGTCTCAGACAGCTACAACATCTTCAACGCCATCGAGCAGTTTTGGTGCGAAGACCTTCTCGAGGATGTTCAGAAATCTGGAGCAACAATTGTCATTCGGCCGGATTCTGGGAACCCGGAAGAAGTGGTTGTCAAGTGTCTTGACATCCTGGACCGGAAGCTCGAGATGCAGCGAAACAAAAGGGGCTACAAGGTTCTTCCGCCATATTTCCGGCTCATCCAGGGTGACGGCGTTAATCCGGATTCTATTGCCAGAATCCTACGCAACATGCATCTGAGCCGCTATTCGGCCAGCAATATCGCCTTTGGTATGGGTGGACAACTTCTACAAAATTTGAACAGGGACACCCAAAATTTTGCTTACAAATGTTCAGAAGTGACTGTCAACGGGCAGCCTGTAAAAGTCTTCAAAGACCCAATTACGGATAGAATGAAACAGTCTAAAGCTGGGCGGCTTTCTTTGATTGAAGAAAAAGGGCATCTCAAAACTATTGAGGGCGAACTTCCCGATGATCTTCTAGAGCCTATCTTCGAAAACGGCGAACTTCTCAAGAAAGTAACGCTAAGTGAAATTCGTGCCAGGGCTGAAAAGGCACTTAGAAAGGATCTAGACCAGTCTAATTCATGAATGGATGCTGCCCAAAAATGTATCTAAAGAAACAGTATTCCCATCTATGACAACAAATACTTCGTAACCATGTTCCTTGGCAGCTTGCAATTTTACCACATTCTGAGGAAGATATTCATTGTCTTTACCAAACATGGTCCATTTAGATTTTATCTCAAACAGTATTTTATCATCTAAAATGTAATCAGGAAGATATCGTTTGCGCTCACCTTCAAATTCGTATTCAATGACTGTTCCTCGTTTGATTTTGGGCAATTG
>DAIDAB010000187.1 GCA_027310845.1 bacterium
CAGTATGTCGCGCCCAAGCACTCTTGAAATCTTGAAACTCCCGCCTGTTCTCTTGATCAGCCTCTTTGCATTCTGCTCGGTGCAATGTATGAGCGCCGCCACACGGTCGCTGTCCAGAATCTTGAAGCCATATGTCCCTAGTTCCTCAAGAGATTCCAGCTCCATGAGAGAGGCTTCGCCGAGGGAAAGGGCAAGAAGGAAATGGCGAGTTTCCCCAGCTTCAACATAACTCTCCTTCAAAACCGGATTTACAACCTCAGAGATTTCTTGTGAAACCCTGCAACTCTCATTCTATATAACAGTGCGAAAAAAGCGGCTACAGGGTTGTACGCTCTCGGACCATGCCGCTAGGATGAACGATTGCATTTTGTATTAGACACAAATGAACCCAACAAATTTGATGCTTTGTAGAATCTGAGTTTCCAGAGAGCTGTTTTTACCGCTCTTTCAAGAAGTATATTATAATTAGAAGTGATGCAATGGCTTTGGAGACCTAGATACAGAAATTCCAATGAAATAGGCAGAAGCTACAATTACTCAATTGAATCAATTGAACTCATACAGGATGTCCAATGGTGGTGGTTTTCATTACAATCCTTGTTTTGCTCCCTAGCTTTATATTTTCTCCCCCCTAGCGCGATTTTCACCGGCGCGCGCGTGAATCTCATTATGGCAAAAGGTTCCACAAAGAAACAATAAGAAAATCCGTCGCGCATAATTTGCTCTCGGCTGGAGTTCTTCCCAGTTTCAGAGATCAGTGAACCCGCAAGGTTATTTACCCCATTCTAGCTTGTCGTGTTGATTGTTTTTGCACGGAAAGAATTACCGCCTGACGAGTGGAATGCCTCTGACGAGCAAGGTGTATGCTCCTGGGGCTCCGAACTCAAAGATTGCAAGATTCAGTACGGGGCAGGCTAGTCCTGATTATGATTACCTACTCCAACTATTGAGCACCGAGAAAGTTCAGATCAGGCACAACGCACTAGAGGCCGCAAGAATCGCCGCTAACAAAAAGCTCGTGCCGATAGGAGAAACCTCTTATTTCCTCCGAGTGAAGGTCTACCCACATGTCATCCTGAGAGAGAACAAAATGATTGCCACCGCAGGCGCAGACAGGCTTCAAGAAGGTATGCGAAAAGCTTGGGGCAAACCGATAGGACTTGCAGCAAGAGTGATGCCCGATTCTGTGATTTTGGAACTGCATGTGAAAAAGGAGAATCTGGCGGTGGGGAAGACTGCCATGAAAAGCGCCTCGACTAAACTTCCAATGCCCACGATTGTCAAAATTACTCCCCTCAAGGCAAAAGAAGAGATAGCTCCTGTCGTGTCCGCATAGACGAGCACCAATCATCCCGATATTCGTATGCAAATTTCGCGATCTGGGCGTGTCGGATAAAGTCCTATAACCTCCTTCTCCAGTTGTGTGCCTGTTCTCGTAGCTAACAGTGAGTTTTCCTCAATGACTGTCCAGATAGATCAAGCCAAAGTAGAGTCAGTCATAGAAGAAAGGCACCCTAAGAGAGTTGTATTCAATGCGCCTGATGGGCTACTTAGGACAACTAGAGATCTTGCCAGTCGGCTCGAGAAGAAGTACGCTAACCTACACTGCATAATAATCGCAGATCCAACTTATGGTTCTTGTGACACGGTCGATGGCGACGCTCAGCGGCTCGGGGGCGAAGTCGCATTCCACATAGGCCACAACGTATTGGTCACGAAATTTGGAAAGATAACATATTCTGTAGACGCATTTGATGACATATCTTTTTCCTCAGTCACACAGAAGGCAGTGGAATTCCTCAAATCGAACAATCTGAGGAGAGTTGGAGTTGCGACTTTTGCACAGCACATTAAGGAGCTTCCAGAAGTTCAGAGAATCCTTGCCGATTCTGGGTTAAACGCAGTTGTAGGGAAAGGGATGGGGCAACTTCAGGACGGCCAGATTTTCGGATGCGAATTCTATCCGGCGTACAATATCAAAGACCAGGTTGATGCGATGTTGTTGCTTGGGCAGAGCATGTTTCACGCGCTAGGACTTTGCCTTTCTAGCGGCAAGCCTACATACATGCTTGATCCTTACTTGTGCGAAATAACCGATGTACAAAAAGCCGCTGACTCCCGATTGAAAAAAGCAATACTCTCAATCTACAAGGCAAAAGAGGCGGACAGGTTCGGCGTCATCATTGGATTGAAGGAAGGTCAGATCATGGCAGATCAGTCAGTGAAGATTAAAGAGAAGCTCGAAGCTCTCGGAAAGCAAGTGCAGCTGATAGCCTTGAGAGAAATAACTTCAGATCGGATAGATGCGCTGACTGACATACAAGCATTCGTCCAGACAGGTTGTCCCAGGATAAGCGTTGATGGATACACTTTCTCAAAGCCTGTGCTCAGCGTGCCGCAGACAGATGCACTAATTAATCTCCTTTCTGGGAAGGAAATAGACACCGACATTTTCGTGCGTAAACACTGGCTTTAGCTGCTTTAGTTTGATAGAGATTCCATAGGATTTGAAAACATGAACGCGGAGAGGGCTGTATCGAAGAAATCTGGGCGCAATTTCGTCCTTCCAGGAGATCTGCTCGCAACTATAGAGGAATTCGAGGCAGGCGAAGGATCTACCACAATTGGGGAGACAATCGTCGCGTCCATTATGGGCGAGGTTAATCCAGACATGGCAAATAGGATAATGTCAGTCAGGCCAGCAAGGGAGGTCGGGAGGATTCCTCATGAGGGTGATATTATTGTCGGGAATGTGGAAAGCGCATCTTCCTCGGTAGCCCAAGTTAGCATCAAGTCCATAAACGACGTTGAAAGCCACAAGGAATTCTCGGCAATGCTCTCAATGCGCGAAGACAGAGGCCGGCGTTCGGCCCTCGCATTGAAGGCAGGCGACGTACTGCGCGCGAAGGTCATGAGCACCACAAATTCAATTTATCAACTCGGGCTTGACTGCGAGAACTGCGGTGTTATCTACACTGTTTGCAGTGTATGTGGCGGAAGTGTGGTGGCATTGGGTCAGGATCGCATAAAATGTAGAGAATGCGGAACCGTTGACGAAAGACTTCTTTCTGCGGATTTTGTGACCTACTCTCGCGCTCACTGAAATGCCTAAATTGTGGATGCCGCTTATTTTTGCTGCGGAAGCTTTACGCTTGGCCAAACAAAACATATAAAGGCATTCAATTCAATTTCATTGATCTTACCTTTGAAGATGAAAATAAATTCTGTCGGCACGAATGCTGTTCAAGTCCAAATCGATGGAGAAGACTACAGCATAGCTGACATTGTGCACAAGGAACTTCTCAATATCAAACGTGTAAAATTCGCAGGAGTGGCTCCGCCCCACCCCCTCATAAAGACACTCATGATTCAGGTCCACACTGATGGCATTGATGCCAACAAGGTTCTCAATGAGGCCGTAGATTCCGCTCAGGAAAAGCTATCTGAGCTGTTATCAGTAGCAAAGCAGACTTTCCCAGACGCCTTTAGGTTGCCTCCTTCAGAATCAGAGAAGATCGAGGAAACAAAGTTTTCCGAAGGGACAACTCAGGCGTAGTTGCATTGCATTTCTAGTTTGCATTTCACGATCACTGGTCCAAGAGAAAGAAAGGTTTGATTCCGAAATGAGGTTTTGCCCCAAATGCGGAACAAGGTTGAGGTTCAAGGTGCAAAAGCCTCACCCTGTGTCGATTTGCGACAAGTGTGGATATAGCGAGATGGCAGAGCCTTCGGCGACTCGAACAACAGAAATCGAAGAAAACTCAGGCACTGACATGAAGATACTTGGGGAAAAAGAAGACAGAATCAAGACGATGCCTACCACCAATGTTGAATGCCCAAAGTGCGGGCACAACACGGCTTTTTGGTGGTTCTTACAGACAAGAAGCGGAGATGAGCCGCCCACTCAATTCTTTCGATGCGAGAAATGTGCTCATACCTGGCGCCAATACAGCTAGACGCTCATCATATCCGGATACTTCAGACGAGCGAATTGCATGCTGAAAATCATATAAAACTCTCATCCGTTGTATCTTCTCAATCATGCCCGCCGAGACTGCAAAACCGACGACGACAACTGTAAGC
>DAIDAB010000188.1:0-344 GCA_027310845.1 bacterium
GGACAGCTCGCCTTGATCGAATGTTTCTGGCGTCCCGTAGCTTCCAGACTCAACGACGATTACGTTGAAGCCCGCGTTGCCCAGCTCATAGGCGACCACGCTTCCTCCAGCACCCGAACCTACTACACATGCGTCACAATCAAGATTCAAGTCACCTTCGACTGGAACACCAGTTATCCTAAGGTCATCTGGATGTCTCAATGGAGTTTTTTCCGTTGGACCAGGATACCCGATTTCAGCCCAGTTTGGGTTCATTCTGGTATTGTCGGTTAAAGTGTAAAACAGGAAACATACTAATCTCTTGAGAGCTTGAAAGGCCTGTCTTTTTGCAGCGATTTTGCTAT
>DAIDAB010000188.1:354-4082 GCA_027310845.1 bacterium
GAGATACCGTGTTCGCTCTTCCACAATTTGCAATTCTTGGAATTTGACTGGCATTCCTGTGAGGATAAAGTTGTAGAGTCTGCTGTCAACGATGCGCAAGAGCCTATGAAATTGCTCTCTCAGCGCTGGTTCAAGCTTTGTTTCAATTATATCTGCTAGCGCTTTGTCCACGCCAAGATCCGTGGCCGATCTCTTGTAGAACTCATCAACTTCAGCCATTGAAGGTAAAACTTCAATGCGTGGAACAATTGTATCACAGATCACAGATAGCGTTCTGAGCTCCTCTTCAGAAAGACGCATAGGTTGAGCCAGATAACCCTCCGCTAAAAAGATGAGGCATGAGAGACTGGAAGCACAGGACTATGGCCAGGTAGAGCTGAGCATGGCGCTGGTTGCACGACCTTGAATGACTCAGACTTCGGGTTGGGCGAGAATATAGTTGCAGGCAATGTCTCGTGCATATCGCTTGACATATTCTGTTTTCACAAAATCTGATCTATTTGTCACACCGGTACAACTTTGCAACCGGAGCTCTATTTCAAATGGATTTCTCAAGGAGAGAGCGACTCGGCAGGATGTTTTTCGCTCCTGCTCTAAAGTCACTTCTTGGTAGCAAATGTAGTTAGAGCTCTCTATAGTTGTTTCATAGCATTGCGAGTTTTGAGGGCCCTTTTCACGCTCCGCTTTGCATGGGCCTCCAATTCGTTCTCAGACCATATTGCCAGCAAATGACAAAGAATCGTAACATGATGTCATATGCAAGATCAGATAGGACCGCAAACCTCACAGAATCTTTTCTAAGAGTACATAGATGGGCAAGCCAGAATACAACCGAAACAAGCTTCAATGTTCAAGCAACATATACAGCTACTTGCAGATCACCACATCATCGAGCGAACAACTGAAGCAAACAATATCCATCTTGACTTGGAGTATGACTTTCGCAGGATCTTTCCGTACGGGGATTATTCAAAGACCGCATTCAAGATGACAGAGGCTCTTATGAAAGGAGGCTCGCTGAACCAGAAGAGTCTTGTGAAAGCTGTTGCTTCCATATCTGGGGGACCACCTGACAGAATCGGAGGTCATGAGGATCCTCGGGAAGCTCGAAGAGGACGAGAACATCAGGAGAAAACAGACCGATCAGGAGAAGCTCGTCTCAATGAACTTCTAACTCTCAAGTAGAAGATGCCAAGCTCATTGTTGGAATTCCAGAATTTCAAGGTACAACCAAAAAATTCTTGTTGCCGAACCACCTGTCAAAAGTCAATCTGCATTTCTTGGTATCATATTTGAGAAACGTCCTTTGCTTTATATCAATCTAGATAACAGTCTACTCAGAGATGCGATTTGAATGAGCGATGAAATAGAGGTTTCGTTGAATCGGAAAGCTTACGAGAAGTTGAACTGGGCAAAGAAGAAGGACGAGAGCTTCTCCGATGTTGTGGTCCGACTTGTTTCCACGAAACTAGATGGGCTCCAAAGGAGAGGTGAAAAGGAAATTCTTACTTCCGACGAGAAGAAACTTGAACTAAGAATTGACCAATCAAGGTGCATGGGAGCAGAGAGTTGTGTTGCGTTGGCCCCTGAAGTTTTCGCTCTCGATGAGAGTAGTCTTGGAACAGGCAGAAGATCGGAGGAACCTCTTGCAATGAGAGAGGTTATGGACAAGACTGTCGCCAGCGAGACGATCATCAGGGCTGCACAATCCTGTCCATACAAAGCCATCTTTGTGAGAGACCTTGAGACCGGTGAGGAAATCTTTCCAGAGTAGCCACATGCATGGCCAATCAGAATCATTTCTTGCCGTTTCCCGAATGAGCTAATCAGGAGTTGATAGTCTCCGAAAATCACAGTCCCTTCAAGGTTTTCACCAGAGAAGATCTTGGTTCCAATTGATGGATCATACAACGCAAGAAGAGCTGAGAACGTGGAAATTTCCTTGGCGAAGGATTACGCAGCTGAACTTCAGGTGATAAGTGTAGTTTCCGTGCCAACGTATCTCGTCTCATCTCCTAGAGTAGTAGGGTCTAATACATTTGATCTCAAAGAGTCTGGTTGTTGGAGCAATCGCAAAGGCTAAAGATCAGGGAGTCAGAGCGAAAGGGGAAATTCTCCGGACCACTTCGTCCACCCTTTATGCGATAACCCAATTTGCAATGTCAGAATCAGTAGATCTGATTGTAATGGGCACGCGAGGACTGGGAGGTTTTAGGAAGCTCTTGATGGGGGAGCGTGTCAAGTGGGGTACTCACTCACGCTCATTGCAACGTGCTAATAGTAAGATGATCTTGTAGAGCAGGCGAGCGTGCCGTTCTTGACTTGTACATCGAGCTTGTTTCCAAACTTGATAATCGTATCTCGCATTTTTATGCTTGATCGGAGCTTAATGGCATATGTGAGGAAGAAATGATATGCGAAGACTGCCTCGACAAGCAAGCTACGTTTGAATGCTCCTGTGGATCAAACGTGTGTGATGACTGTGCTCGTGGGCACATGTACGAGGGCCATCTCCTGAAACGCCCGCTTGAAGTTGTCACCTGATTCCAACGGAGACATTGAGGTAGACAACAGATGAAGATAGGAGAAGCTCTCCCCGAACTTGTTACAAAGAATGTTCCGAGTCTTTCTTACAATGATTCGATGCTAACGGCAGTCACTACGCTCATTAGCCAAGACTTGGGAATTATGTCGATAGGTCCTGAAAAGACAAGAGCACGAGCCGATCCAACACTAAGACATCTTGCAATCTCTGGATACTCTGTCATATCGAAGCTATCAGATTTAGCTCCTCAAAGTTATTCGGGATTTCTTTCTTCACCTTGCGTGAGCAACGCCCTTCCGATAGGCGAAGTCACTCCTGATGATGATCTGATTTCGTTGCTACACGTGTTTGAAGCTTCAACATTCGGTTTTGCATTGATCGAGGATCGTGTTAGCAGGGAACCCGGAGGCATTGTCTCCGTTGCCGACATGCTCGGCCTCTACCAAAGAGGGATTCTGTCTTCGGACCTTTCTGTCCGGGATGTGGCATCTTCTCCATTGTTCTCTCTCCCTAAGGAATCAAGCATTGGGAATGCGATTCATGAAATGATGGCGCGCAAAGTTAGACGAATTGTCATTTCGGGGACGCATTATTTTGTTTCCGATAGAGAGGTCTTGAAATTCATTTTCTTTCAAGATCATTCCGCAATGATCACGAGAGCACCCCAGAAACTATTGGACGCAAGCATCAACGAGGTTAGGACATACAGGGCTGCAACGATGCGAGGCAGCGAAGATATGAAGAGAGCTGCGAAAATTCTGCATGATGGTCAGGAGTGTGCAATATCAGAAGACGGAATCCTGACTCCTTGGGATTTGCTGATGAAACCTTGGAGATTGGGAAGACTTCGAATTGGATGAGGCTTTACTGGTAGGATTTAGTCTGCTGCGTAAGTAAACTCTTTTGCTTCCCGCCTGCTGGAGTATGCGGTTTTCCTAGAATAGTGGCATTTCGTACACGCTCCGGCCTCCATTTTGCCGCCACACTTTGGGCACTTGGCAGGGGTCCTAGTCCTAGGGATCTTTCCAGATTTCTGCCCTGCTCTGCGATTTGTTTTCTTCAATAGACAGCTACTCCCAGTTTCGGCTCACCATATGATTAGAGATTTTAAATCCATTCCTCATCTTATATAAGATCCGAAATTAGCCTGAAACCAAACTCTCTTCTTGATGCTATCATCTAC
>DAIDAB010000189.1 GCA_027310845.1 bacterium
GCCTTTATTCCAGTGAGGAGCCGGCCGTCTTTCGAGAGGGTCGTTACATCAGGATTAGATGTTTCGACAATTGCGACACCGATATTTTTCAGAAGCTTTTCGACCTGTTTGTAATCGGCAACATCACGCGCGATTCTATCCACATGGACGGCAAGAACAATATCAAAGATTTCGTTCCCAGCATCTTCCAGGAGTTGCATGATTGCCTTACGATCTCGTAGAGAATCGGATCCAGTAATCCCAGAGTCGTCGTATAATAGCTTTCTTCTGAGCTTCTGGGGAAAAACCCCGGGCTTGATCGTCAGTACTGACTCTGACGTATCCAGCGACATTGACCAAGACTCATCTTATCCCTGAAAATTGCTAAAAGGGAGGGGTTCTGACAATTTGAGCACGACTCGAGCCTTGCGGCAGGCGCCTTTCTCTCTATTCCCTTTAGGAGGAGGAGCCGGAGCCCATGTATTAATACAATACTGTACTAAGTCTCTCGGCAATCGCACAACCTATTCTTATGACGTTCAAGATGATATTGAACCGCTCCTTTCTTCAATCCCAGTCGGCCGGCAATGTCATCATAAGACAAGTGCTCAGAGAACCGGAGCATGACTATGGCATGATGCTTTGATTGAGCTGCCTCTTGGAATTGACTTTCAGGTTGAGGTTCGGGAGCAGAAGGTGCTTCAGGAGATGACTCCTCAGCCTTCTTGCCTTTAACTCGTTTCTCAATCCTAATCTTAAGCAGCTCGAGTATATCCTCTCCCCTCGCAATATGCCAGGGAACCTCGGAAAAGTGACCTACAAACTTGTCGTCCATATCAGTGAGAAGCACGAAATTAGCAACTGGCATTTTACGTAGCGACAGCGGATCCACATACCTCATCACTTGGCGGAACTCTTTCGGAATTGACAATCGACCCATTAGTTTTATGAATGCATAATTTGCAATCTCACGAATAGAAATCTCAATGCTCAAAGGTCGGAGAGAGTCTATCGCAATAGCCACACCAGTGTGATAAGCTTCCTGGACCAGCTCAATGAAGTCGTATTCCGCCTCCATCCTATTCTGAACTTTTCCTGACATTATTCGACTAGCCAACAGACGGGAGGATTCTCTAACAACCAATAGATCAATAGAGTTCCATTTGCTCCTCTGTTTCAATAAATCGACAAGGCGAGAGAGAGCAGCATATTGCTCGTAATCAGAGGAGTAAAAACTTGGGACCGTGATGATGAGATCATGCTTCTCGCTCTCACTCAAAGAAAACTCCGATATATGACACCATTGAGGTTTTACGTCCCCATCGAAGAATAAATCAACAGAATCTCCACAAACTAGGTAAATGTCTTTGTAAGGACTGCGGAACCAAGCTAACGACTCGTTATCTCGCGCAGAAAAAATATCGAAAACTGTTGCGCCTTCCAGGAGGTAGTGTGTAGCTATCGCTTCAAGAAGGGAGCTTTTACCAACAAACCTTTTCCCAAAAACCCAATAAGTTCCAGCCTTTGAGAAATCAAAAACGGAATGGAATTTCTTTCGAACTCCATTCACTTCATTTTTAGCGTAACGGGAAGCGTTCAACCAGTAGTCGAGGACTATTGGAATAGGTTCAATCTGTTGAATCTCTTCCATCAACTTTCATCATCAGAATCCTTGTCTTGGTTGTCTTGTTTCTTATTCTTGTTCCTAGAATCAGGATTCTTGGCAAAATTCCAGCGGCGATCTTCCTCCCCACCATTATTCAATGTCTGACTCATTGTAAAACTCATCTTCTTGAAAGGCTCGAATAAGGTTTCGATGGTTCTCTGCGGAAGATCTGAGTGTCTTATTGCAAATGCCTCACAGTCATCGGTGAACTGCAACACCTGCTGCAATTTGTGATTATCATTTCCATCTAATTTCTTTCCCATTCTGCTCTTTGCAAAAAGATAGCTCAATCTTGCACGTATTGCAGGCTCGACCCACGCAGAGCGAAATTCAAATCCAAGAATTGAAAACATCTTGTTCGAACCCCAGAAACCAATGAGCATTTTTATCGACTCTTCCGCAGGCTTTAGGGGAGAGGAAGCATTGTAACCGCTTTGGGCGAGAACATCACCCGGCCTGCCCCCAAAAAGAGGAACTATATCTTCGGTCATTTAATAAAGACCAATGCCGCTATCAATCCGATCACAACCACTGCGACTAGTGCAATAAACGGCCAAGTGGGCTTCCAAGAGGAAGTTTTTATTTTTGAGACTTCGAATGCGCTTGATAGACGTTCTTCGCGCTGACTCTTCAATTCGTCGCATTCTTCATTCTTTTGATCAAAACGCTCGTGCCAATATTCCGAGTCACGTACCTTTGTGAGAAATCCAAGCAATTTTATGTAAAGAGGTTCTGGAAGTGGTCCATTGGTGAAGGCCTTTGTGTATTCTATCCCTACATCTCGCAATTTTGCGGTTGAGTAACCAAGAACATCAATCTCTAAATCCATAGGCGTTACGTTATAGGACTCGCCTCCTAAAACTCTGGAGAAGGGAGCCTTGTTGACTTTTGGATTATAACCCACCGAATGGAGAAAATGCGTTCCCATAGTCCCAGAATTGGTATGACGCGGCATTCCATCCATTACGTAATCAGGAACTTCCTCAGTCAGAAGCTCATTGTTTATTCCCCTCTGGGAAATTATGATTCTCTTACCATGACTGATCGGTGTGCCTTGTGCTGACCATGCTTCCGAGTCCTTAAAGACGATATAATCCGCGACGAATTTGTTTTCCTGGAAGGGAAGTATGCCTTTAAGTTCGTCATTGAATGCCTTTCTCTCATCAGTGGTCCAATCCTCGAACGGTTTCCCACCATCACTACCTGAAATCTTGGATAGTGCTTTTTCCACAATATCTTCAGAGAAATCAATAGAGTCAAGCTTCAGATTGAATTTGTTTTTTATTGTAGAAATCAACTGAGAAATTTCTTTCGCTTGCAAATATTTACTCAAAACCGACAAGAGCGAGGACGCATCGAGAGACATCGGGGATCCTTCTACCCTGTCTATCACAATACTCTCAAACTTGCGTCTGCCATCTGCAATTATTCTCTCATTGTTCGCAATGCGGTTTGAGGCAAACTTGAACCAGGTTGCGCGGATTAGCAGAACGGTTCCCACACAGAAATCAATCAATAGAAATCCGGCGCACAAATATCTGAAAAACGTAGGCATCGGTTGAAACAGAATGACGATCAGAAAACCCATAGATCCAAACAGCCAGGTCAGAGTGAAAACTACGAACTTCCACGGACCTCTTTGCATGGTCTATTGCGCCTGTTTGATTTTCTGATCCAGTAGTTCAATGTCAGTAAGCAGTTTAGTGATTGAAGATCTATGGGCTGCTATCTCCAGCTTCTTCTCTGCCTTCTCCTTCTCCCAATACGCGATCTTCTGTTCGCTCGGCCACTTTCGCATCTTTAGACTTTCCAGCATTTTTATCCACTCGAATTAGTCATCGTAACTGTACTGGTCACCGTCTGGACCTTGTACAATGTCTGCGTGGTGTTGGCAGTGACGTCAATGGTTGAGACAATGCGGACAGTCACAGGACCATGCAAGGTGTCGAAAGCATACGAGAAGCCGAGATACAGTGGAACCACTGAAGCGCCCAAGATGATAGCAACCACCAGGAAAGTTTTCCAGCGGCTGGGCTTCTTCAGTTCGGGAATCATGGTATCGCGCGACCTGCCAGGGAGATAGGTTGGAACTGGACGTAATCACCGTACTGTGTTGCAAGAAAAACCCTGGCTATCTGCATGGAATAGATCGGCTGCGAATATGTTGAGAAGTTTGCCATGATTATCGGCGAAGGCACTGTGTAGTTGAACCGTCCCTCCATCAGATTCACGCTCTGGAAGATCTGCGAGATATTCAACGAGAAAGAAGCCGGAAGGGAAACTGTCTTGACAGGCTGCCAGAACAGGTTGGGGGAAATCGAATAGACCAGGTAATAGGAAACATTGACTACGGAGTGCTGGTATTTCACACTCG
>DAIDAB010000018.1:0-7086 GCA_027310845.1 bacterium
ATGAAATATCTGCGCATAGCGGCTGCGTTTACATTTTGAAAACGGAAGAGGGTCGAGTTCCATCGATTACTCAAGGGCGAAGATGTTTGTCACATTCCTATCTCGGAAACACGTCTTGAATGGAAGAGTATATGAGTGGATTACAACCGCTCATTAGAATAGTGGGAGTTCTGTAATTTCGTCTTCTGGCCACCGGCTAAGGTTCTCATAACCCCCTTCTGTTATTATGAGCATGTCTTCAACTCTCACGCCACTACTATTGTCTGATGTGCCATCCTCAGTTTCAAGAGCTATCGTCATCCCAGCTTCAAGCTTTTGCGGCCATTTGATCGACAGAGGCCTCCAGAAGAAAGGTGGATCATAATTGTGCAATCCGATGCCGTGCCCCATGTTATTGAAGAAAGTCGACAGGGAAGTTCTTTCATCGGTTATGATAGGAGGTCTGTTTGACCACAGTTTGACTTCGTCAGGCCATTTTTCAACTACGTCTTTAGTTGTCACGCCAGGTCTCAAAACTCTCTCTGATTCTTTGAGCCAGTCAATTACTCTCTGATATGTCGCTTTTACATCACTTGATGGTTGGCCAACGCTGAACACCCTATAGTAACATGATCGGTATCCATAACAACCAAAATTGAACAGGTCCGACCAGACTACGTCCCCTGGTCTGATTCTTCTGTCAGAACATGTTCGAGTCGTGTCCTTGGGCCATGTGTGAGGGCCTGAACATATGTAGCCTCCATCCGGTGTCAGACCTTGTTCGATGGCATAGCCAGTCACTTTGGCCCATATTTGACGTTCGGAAACACCTGGCCTTATGGTGCGCGCCATTAATGAAAAACAATCATCGAGAATCGAGGCAAGCAATCTCACCAGCTGCTGCTCTTCAGGTGTCTTGATGGTTCGAGCTTCTAGCAATGCCCTCGCGCCAGCGAATTCCAACCTCAGGCCTCGTTTCTCGAGCTCCTTGACGACGTGAGGGGAATACGAGTCTATGCCTATGACTTCTTTGTCCAGTCTGAGCTCCTTCAATGTATCGTATATCTGATCTGCAAACATTTTTGTCAGGTACTCTTGCGCGTCAGGGGAACTACTGTGCCAAGGTCCGCCGAATGGGGGTATTGCATATTCTATCCTGGTGTTAGGCATTAGATTCTTTAGATGATAAGCTCCATCACTATCGTAGAAACAAATTGGTGTACCTTCGGCAGGCAAGATTCCATATACATTCCCACCAATGCCAACAGCTGTGCCGCCCATGGGTTGAACGTTGGTCGTGTATGCGACATTTTGCGCTGTAAGACAGAGCACAGCGCCCATATTGTACCGTTTCATCGAGTCTCTTGCACGTTTCAGCTTGTTGCTCAGCATTCTGTCAAAATCTATGCGAGCTACATCCGAGATTGTATGCCCCAATTCACCTGGGTTGAATGCCTTAGTGGCCATGAATATTGCGAAACATTGTGACGACATTTATCACTTTTGGCAACCGTGGCATTAACACAATCGTCTGAGGAATACAAGTTGCCAGTGACTAGATTGTACAATCAGGTCGTCGTGGCACTCACATCGGTGGCAGGTTGCGCTGCGTCCTACTCTTCACTCTCATCAGGCTGTCGATCTGCATTTGTATGGATCTCCTGTACTGCATAGGCATCTCATTGAGTACACATTCATTTTCGTCAAGGGAGTCTAATATTTCGTCCAATCTCATCATGCAGAACTTTAGTGATGCAATATACCTTGTAAAAATTCTTTCTATGCTATGTCGACGCGTCTCCTCCAAGGAATGACGCGAAAATGGCGACTGTATCGGTTCATCCTTCTCGCCATTCTTGATGTGCCCAATGATGCGCCTGACCTCACTCTTGGTCACCTTCTTCTCAGTAATGAGCTCCGTCAGCGCCTCCTTCTTCTCAGCATCAAGTGATATGAACTCTTGCGCTATGCTTAGTTTTGCCCTGCGCAAAAGTTTCTCCTGACCTCTGTAGAAAGACTCAGGAGTGCAACCTCCTGCTCACGTAGGAATTACTCTTACCTATCCTCCTTGCGAGCTCTGATGTGCTTCCGTAGCCGAATTCATCCACATATCTCTTGAACGCCTTGGATTCTTCTGGCGCGTTGAGTGTCCTGCGTTGAAGGTTCTCCATGAGCGATATCTCATAAGCCTCTCTGTCGTCAAGCTCCGTGATGCAGCGCGGAACGCTGCTCATCCTGAGCCTTCTGCACGCTACAAACCTCCTATTTCCAGCGACTACTACCTATCTTCGCCTAAACCTCACAACGATGGGCTGAAGCAAGCCTTTCTCCATTATGGAAGCCAATAACTCATCAAGTGCCCCAATTTCGTCTCTTAGAGTGCGCCCCGACTGTGGATCAGTCCACCATTTAACTCCCTTAAGAAACCTGATCTTAAACTGGTGTACAATATGGAGAAATACAGTTTCGGACTATTTGCTTATTGCTATTCCCTAATACGTTAGGGTAAGTTGCCTGGCCCATCTTCTGATCGCGAGAGACAGATTCGATTCGCAGGCTGTAACCGAATGCATACCCCATGCATCTTCTATTTGCAACATGCAGAGTGTGGTAGGTTATATCCCACAGTAGATACAATGCCTAAATCTTCCGTCCAGAACAAGGGTCCATGAATAATACACTTCCTCAGTGGTGAAAGATTGCGGAGAGTCGATTTCTGGACTTTCCATTGAGAAAAACGGTCGGGATTATATATGATTGAAGCTGGTACCGCAGCGAGTCAGGTCAGGTGCGACGCATCTGAAAACGAAGTGCAATCAGGTAATGAATGAGGTCACTGGGAATGCTAGAAGCGAACTACAATCAGACATCTCATGGTAACACCCGCCTAGTAGTCGCTCTGTGGGCCGCCATGGCGAGCGCAATGACTCAGATCTTCGCTTTCACGCCTCTAGCCACCCAGATCTCCGCCGATCTATCCTTGAGCTACACTCAGCTCGGTCTCCTCCAAACAGGGATCTTCGTTCCCTACGCGATCCTCCAGATAATCGCAGGTACAGTCACGGATAGATATCAGAGCGTGAAGCTTGTCACACTCTCTACGGCGTCCTTCATTGTCTCGACTGTCTTCTTCGCTATTTCCCAAAGCTATCTTCAGGCTCTCGTGTTCAGGGTGCTGATGGGAATATCCATGTCGTTCGTCTTTGTACCCAGCGTGAAACTCATTCTGGCGGCGACCAATAAACAAAGGAGGGGAAGAGTGCTAGGATTCTACGGATCTAGTCTTGCTGCCGGTTCTGTAATAGCAGCTGCCCTTCCAGTACCGATTGCATCTCTTCTTGGAGGGTGGAGGGTCTCGTTGCTGGCCATCGATATGATGGGAGTTATTGCACTTATTCTGCTATTATCCTCTTACAAAAGGAAAATTCAGGTGACGGTTGCTCCCCTCGCAGCAAGCGCCTTCTCGTCGCTCCTTAGGAAGAAGGAGACTTGGGTCTTGGGATACGGCCAAATGATGAGGTTTGGCGTTGGAACGGCAGTGTCAACTTGGGTACCAACCTTCATGGTTGTCTCTCATGGATTTTCCCTTTTCAATGCAGGGATAATTCTCGCAGTGGCGTGGTCTGTATCTGCATTCACAATCTTTCTAGGAGGAGTCCTCTCAGATATGTTCAGAAAATTCTTCATGATTGAAGCCGCGCTCCTCGGGATGGCCCCTGCTTTTCTCGTTCTTGCTATGACGTCGAATATTGGCCTTCTCTGGGTCTCCACGTTAGTGATAGGGGCTCTGATGTACTTTGATTTCGCTGCTCTCTTTGTCATTCTTCCAGAGCTTTACTCGGAGGAAAGGATCGGGTTGATCACTGGACTAGAAAATACTCTGGCCGCCGTAGCGAGCTTCATCTTTCCCCCTGTTTTGGGATTCTTAAGCGACCGCACTGCAACATTCGCTTACGGTTGGGTGCTCATGTCTATGCTCTGCGTAATAGGAGCCTTTGCGACGCTGTATGTCAAAAGGTACTGAATCAAGTATTAGAAAAAGAGTTGTTAGAGTCGGAAGTGAAAAGCAAAAGAGGGATAATCATTTAGATGTCACTTAAGCTCTATTTATTCCAAGCTGATTTTTAAGAATTAAAGGTGGTTATTCAGTTGGTTGATTTTAGTTTAACAGAACAACAAAGAGAGATCAAAGATTTCGCAAGGCAGTTCAGGGAGAGATTTTTAGAAAAGCTAAATCTCATGGACGAATACAATGTCATGGATCCTAGGAAGAGGTTTCCGCTCGAAATAATTCGAGAGGCTTCTCGTTTAGGGCTGAGAACCCTCGCAATCAGCCCCGAATATGGGGGGCTAGGTGTCGATTCCGTTTCCCTCTGTCTAGCAGTTGAAGAGCTGTCCTACGCCGATCTCGGGATAGCGGTAGTCTTTGCACAAACTTGGAAAATATCAAGATCTCTGGAACGAGCGGCAAACAAAGAACAGAAGGAAAAATTCCTGAGGGCCTTTGTGAACGACCCAGAGATGGTTGTTTCGATAGGTGGAACAGAACCAACAGGGGGTTCTGATATCTGGATTCCTTACAATCATCCTGACGCAGGAATCAGGACAAAAGCGACTCTAGAAAAGGATGAGTGGGTTCTGAATGGCGGAAAGATCTTCATTTCAAACGCTGCAGAATCGAAGCTATATCTGATCCTGGCACGCACCGATCTGTCAAAACCGCCGTATGAAGGAACAAGCTTGTTCATCGTTCCACGGGATACCCCAGGCCTGAGCATCGGAGAGATATATGACAAGATAGGAGAAAGGCGAGCGAATAACGCGGAAATCATACTAAGCGACGCGCGGATTCCCAAAGAGAATCTTCTGGGAAAATTAAACAACGCGTACAGTCAAGTTATGCCATTCTTCGGCGAGAGCAACGCACTTGCTGGTGCTACTCCGCTCGGGACTGCTCGCAGAGCCTTCGATACTGCATACGAGTACGCAAAGTTGAGGGTTGCCGGGGGGAAATTGCTAATCGATCAGCAGGCAATAGGGATAGAGTTTGCAGATATGAGAATGAAACTTAGAGCAGCATGGAACCTTGTGCTTGAAGCTGCATGGGCATTCAACAACCAGCAGTCTTATGATCCGTCTCTTGCTTGGATGGCTAAAGCTTTTGCAGCAGATGTTTCTTTTGAAGTTTGCAAAAAGGCATTGGAAATGTTTGGGGGTTACGGTATCATGCGTGGATCTCGAGTTGAGAAATGCCTCAGGGACGCGACTGTCTTCCTTCATTCAGACCTGACAGCACTAGCCCTCCGAATAAAGGTGTGGAACGCGATACGTGGGCAGACGTATTCTCAGGCCTCAACTTGAAGGGCTACTTTCATTAGAGCAAATCATGTTTCTTTCGAACACTCATGACAGTGTCAGAGTGCGTCCTTGGGAGTGTTTTGATCTAATATCCCTCCAATAAGCTCTCGACTGAGGAGATATCAAAATTAGACCTGCCGTCTGCTCGGTTTACCGACATCGACCAGAACACGACTGCCCCTGCTGGTACGGTGGGCACAAGGATTAATTATCTCTCTTCAATTTTGTGAAAGTTATGGATTTCATTCAATCCGAGGATCAAGACTTGATGCAAAAGAGCGTTTCAGAGGTGATAAAATCGCTTCCTCCTAATTACTTTAGGTTAAAGGATAGGAACTCCGAGTTTCCTCGGGAGCTTTGGGATGAGCTCTCAAAGGGCGGCTGGTTAGGTGTGAATGTACCAACCGATTATGGGGGAGCAGGTCGGGGTATCCTTGAGATGTCCTTAGTGCAGGAAGCGGTGTCTATGGCGGGCGCGGGAATAATGGGCGGCGACTTGTATCTTGTTACCTGCGCAATGGTACCTGAGGCGATAAAGGCTTTCGGAACAGATACACAGAAGCAAAAATATCTGTGGAAAATTGCCAAAGGCGAGCTCGTATGTGCAATAATGGTTACTGAGCCAGGTGCTGGAATCAATACGCTCGACATCAGTACTTTTGCAGAGAAACGAGGGCACTCATACTATGTAAGGGGCCAGAAAATATGGATCACCTTCGCACCTGTAGCAGACCTAGCGCTTCTTGTTGCTAGAACGGCCCCCAAGAATGCAGGAGGGTCGAGAACCGATGGTCTATCAGCATTCCTCTTGGATATGAAACAACCAGCAATAAGAGTTGAGAAATTAGACTCGATCGCAATGAAGCCTCTTGGCTCAAGTCTAGTTTTCTTGGATGATGCAGAAATACCTGAAGAAAATCTCCTAGGGGAATTGGACCATGGCTGGTCAGTGATCACACATGCTCTGAATGCGGAAAGAATAGCCACGGCCTCTATGTGTATTGGAACTTCTGACTTGGTTCTGGAAAAAGCTGTGGAGCACGCTAAACAAAGGGTGGTCTTTGGCAGACCTATCGGCCAAAATCAAGCCATCCAGTTCCCACTTGCTGATTCTAAAGCCAAGATTGAACTGGCTAGGCTAATGTGCAGGAAAGCTGCTTGGCTTTTCGATCAGGGAAAACCTTGCGCATTCGAAGCTAATGTCGCAGCGTATGCAGCGGCTCAATCAGCATTCGAAATTGCGGACAGAGCAATACAGACATTTGGAGGTAGCGGGTTTTCCGCTGAGAATGATATAGAAAGGCACTGGAGGGACTTGAGACTATTCCGAGTCGCGCCCGTGCCGGAGCAGATGGTTCTTGCTTATATTGCACAAAATGTTTTAGCTCTTCCTAGATCCTACTGAACGTAGGCTGCTGTCGCTTCATGTTAAATGAAAGTCAACCTTTGACTGTGATCTTCTTTAGTTGAAAGATTAGAGCGATTGCTGTACAATGTTGAAGGCCGCGTCGATAATGTCTTTAGATGCTGGGTAGACAGACTTTTCAAGGCTGGGGCTAAAAGGAACGGGAATGTCTAATGAAGCAACCCTTGCAGTGGGAGCTTTCAGATCATATAGGGCTTCTTCGTTTATGATGCTTGTGACCTCTGCCCCGAGACCGCCAGTCCGAAAGTCAATGTCAACTATCACTGCTCTTTTGGTCTTCCTAACTGAATCAAGCAACGTTTCCTTATCGAGAGGTGCAAGAG
>DAIDAB010000018.1:7096-18717 GCA_027310845.1 bacterium
ATGCCTCTTTTGCTAAGCTCGTTTGCGGCCTCCAGAGCTCTATGGACGCCTAGCGAATAGGATACTATGGTTATGTCCCTGCCGCTTCTTTTGACATCGGCCTTTCCTATGGGCACGATGTAATCGTTCGGAGGTACGGTCCCTTTGTTCCAGCTTCGGTACAGTTCAGTGTGTTCAAAGAAAATAACTGGATTCGAATCTCTGACTGCTGATTTGAATAAACCTTTTGCATCATAAGGTGTAGCTGGTGCAACCACCTTCAAACCCGGTACATGGCAAAACCAAGCTATGGGTGATGTTAGTGAGTGCTGCGCGCCAAAACTTCTATACTGACAAATGGGCATCCTGATAACTAGAGGAACCTTGAGCTGGCCCCCGCTCATATAACGGAGAAATGCAGCGTGCGTCACTATCGGATCCGCTGCTAGAGTGACGAAACCCGTATATTGAATCTCCACTACAGGTATCAGTCCTCCTATGGCAGCTCCAACTGCAGCCCCCACTATCGCATTTTCTGAGATAGGAGTATCCCTTATTCTCTGTGGTCCGAACTCCTGCAATAAACCAATTGTGATCTTGAAGGCGCCACCATAATTACCGATATCTTCTCCCATCATGATTATTCTTTCATCTCTTCTCATTTCTTCCCTCATCGCCTCTCTGAGGGCCGCTGTGTACGTTATTTCGCTCGCCTGCAATTTCGAATGTTCACACTAAGAGAAAATATGTTGTGCCAGCTGGGAAATGTCCGGTGCTTCGCTTCTTCTTGCGAAGGATAAAGCGTCTTCCACTTTGGCCTCTGCCTCTCTCTGAAACATTTGAATCTCTATCTCTGAGATCCTCTGTTGCAATAAATGCTGTTTCATTCTAAGGATCGGCTCTTTTTGTTCCCACTCCTTTACTTCATCACTTGTTCTATAGACTTCCCACTGTTCACCATCGTAATGACCATGGAGCCTATAAGTCAGGCATTCCACTAGACTTGGTCCAGCACCTTCCCTTGCTGAGGCTACAACATTGGTCAAAGTCTCATAGACTTTCGCGACATCATTACCGTCTATCGTAAGACCTGGTATGCCATACGATTTTGCCCGATCTGATATAACTGATATTGCGCTTGAAGATGTAATACGCGTAGATATAGCATACTGGTTATTTTCTATGACGAAAACGACCGGCAACTTCCATATAGAACAGAGATTAAGCGACTCATGGAAGGCACCGGTATTCGTCGCTCCATCTCCCGCAAACATTAAGACGATGTTGTTCCTCTTTTGAATCTTGGATGATAAACCTAAACCCGTGGCAATAGGAAATCCCGAACCTACAAATGACGTAGATATTACACGGGAACTTGTGTCAATTATGTGCATCGAGCCTCCCCTTCCCTTGCAACAGCCTGTCTCTTTTCCAAGTATTTCTGCCATCAAGCTAGGCACTTGTACGCCTTTAGCAATGGCATGACCATGCGCGCGGTGGCCAGAAACGATCCAATCTTCATCGTTGAGTGTAGCACAAGCTCCTGCAGCGACGGCCTCCTGTCCGATGGATAAATGAACTACACCTGCTATCTCTCTCTTTGAGGCTAACAGACTCAAACATTCCTCAAACTTACGAATCAGCAACATTTTCTTGAACAGTGCGATTGATAACTCTCGTTGCAAGAGTTCTGCGCCCAATTATTCCAGATGAAGCGATACCCTATTTCCCCACAAAATGAGGAGTCCTTTTTTCTAAGAAGGAAGTAACACCTTCTTTGGCGTCTTGCGTATTGATGAGAATTGTATCGAGCTCAGCTTCATACGATAGACCAGCCGGCAGATCAAGCTCGTAAGCTTGATTCACAGCAACCTTCGAAAGTTTCAATGCAATTGGACTCAATTTTCTAAATTTGTTGGTATATTCGTTTACTGTTTTGTCCAATGCATCGGCGGGCATCACCCTGTTGACTATGCCAAGTTTCTCAGCTTCATGAGCGTCCAAAATCGAACCGAGCATCACGAGTTCCTTTGCCTTCTGTCGGCCGAGAACCCGAGCGATGCGTTGGCTCCCACCCCATCCTGGGATAAGAGCAAAATTGATTTCAGGGAACCCAAATTTGGAATCGTCAGTAGCTAGAAGCAGATCGCAGGCAAGTGCTAATTCAAGACCACCTCCCAAACAGTACCCTTGAACTGCCGCGATCACTGGCTTGCCCAATTTCTCTATCTTGACGTGAATTTTTGGGGCGAGTGAAGTCCAAAATTCTCTTGCTTGCATCGGGTCTACGAAAAAGCTCTTGAAGATGGCAATATCTGCACCGGTACAGAATGCTCTGTTGCCAGCACCATTGAGCACCACTACTTTGACACATTCATCCCTCTCCGCGCTATCCAGCGCATTCGCTAATTCGGTCATTGTCTGAATGTCCATGGCATTCAATTTATTAGGGCGATTGATGGTTATCTTTGCAACCTCATCTATAGTATCGAAGATCACATTCTCATAGGTCATAACTTAACCAGCCCATTCATCTATGTCTATACTGAAAGTTTTCTAAGCTCCTTCTTAAGGACTTTACCAGAGGGGTTGCGTGGAAGTGCTTCAACGAGTCTGACATGCTTTGGAACCTCAAATTTCGCTAACTTACCCTTGCAGAAGTTTAGTATGTCTTGTGGTTGTGCTGTTTCGTTTCTCTTCAACACTACGTAGGCTAGTGGAACATGGCCCCAATTCTTATCTGGAACTCCTATCACTGCTGCTTCTAATACCTTCGGATGGGCATAGAGAACTCTTTCCACATGCAGGGATGAAATATTCTCTCCCCCGCTTATTATCATGTCCTTCTTTCTATCTATAATGTAGAGGTAACCTTCCTCATCGAGTTTTCCTATGTCACCCGTAAGGTACCAGCCATCCCTGAAAGCTTCCTCTGTTGCTTTTGGATTATTCCAATAACCTTTGAACACCTTTGGTCCTCTTAGAGCAATTTCTCCTTCTTGCCCTCTTTGTACTACGTTTCCATTATCCTCGACTATCTTGACGTCGAGGCCGAGTATAGGTTTCCCCACGGAGCCAAGCTTCCTGATTGTAGATTGTCTGTCAAGGAACGTATCTCCAGACACCGTTTCGGTAAGACCGTATGCATCAGCAAACCATGCATTAGGGAATGCATTAAGCAATTTTTGCACCAATGATTCGGGCATCTTTTCGCCGCCGTTTATAATGACCCTCACACTGTCAAGCCGAAAACCGCTTAATCCCGGCTCATTCAATATCATGTTAACCATTGTGGGAGCGAACCAAGTAAGAGTGATTCTTTCCCTCTCGATAGCCTCTAACACTGATTTTGTCTCGAATTTCCTGAGGATTACTAGCCTCCCACCCATGTGCAGGATGTGAATAGCTGAGAGATCTAGGCCGCCAACATGATAGAGGGGGCCTGCTACGAGGCCTGCATCGTCTTTGCTAATACCCAGCTCCGAAATTTGCCCGAAATTCTTCCAGTAAAGGTTGCCATAAGTTATCATCACGCCTTTCGGATCTGCTGTTGTACCTGAAGTGTACATCAGTCTGTGCAAATCTTCCAAATCGACTTCAGCATCTCTGACGATGGAAACACCGCCTGTAGCTATTAGGCTATCATAAGTTTTCCAACCACTTCTTGCATATTGTTCTAAACTGATAGTGTGCTTCAAATTAGGAAGTCTTGGTTTCATCGCTTCAATCGTTGCTACAAACTCTTGTTCTGTAAAGATAGCTCCAGCTTGGGAGTCATGTAGAATATACTCTACCTCCTCGCTAGCCAGTCTATAATTTATTGGCAAGAAGATGAGGCCAGCGCGATTAGCGGCCAAGCATATTTCGAGAAACTCAGGGCAATTGTATAGTAAGAGGGCCACCCTGTCTGCCCTACCAAGTCCGATGTTGTTCAGACTTTTGGCAAGGAGATCAATTCGATTGTTAAATTCCTTGTAAGTAAACCGTTTTCCTTGGTAGGCTATCGCTTCTTTATCGGGCTGGTTCTCAGAGTGCTTTCTGATAATTGCAGAGAAGTTGATCAAATTGCTTTTTTTCTGTTGTCTTGTGCATTCAAAGCTCTTAAAAGCCTAGCGAGGAAATTTGGAATCGCTATAGCTGATTTTCAACAAGCGTTGTTTTGTAATGGAGCTCATTCCTTATCGCATTTTGCCGGTTGCCAAAAAAATGTGATGCGAATCAAACGATCTCAAACTCGTTGACATACTGACAATAAGATAATTCGCTTCATTCACCACTAACATATGACCTGTGGCTAATGATGTAGATTTCAAGACCTCTGACCCTCGTTGCCCTTAGAAAAAGTTCCTTTTCAATTCGAATTGTTTATCCTCCTCTTATCCAATTCGCAAATTGACTTGCCCTAGGAAATGTCTGGAATTATTTGTGGCAGAAGGTTAAGGCTACTGCTAGATAACCTTCTGGCCAGTCACTGACTGATATGAAAAAGATGTTCCGCACTTTGCGACATTCAAACGAAACACGTTTATTGCTTACGCAAATCCGTTCACATAGATTTCAGTTGATTCGAACTTCCTCGCAATATCTGAGTGGTGTGAATGATGATAGAACCATATACTACAAGGGTTCCAGGATCACAAATATTACAGAAGATGCCATACTTCAGGTGCCCGTGAAGCACGCTGCGAAATTATACGAGTCTAGAAGCGCACTGAAGGATCTTCTAATCTACAAGGATGCAGATTTGGGCGACACGAGTATTTTTTTCAAGATTCCGAGGTCTTCAGAAGATCTTCTTCTAAGGTCAAAGGCGGTACAAGCGATAACTCATTTCAGTAATGGTGTGTTCAACATAACTCAGGCAATTGGAACCGATGCTCTACTTGCTCTCATGATAACTACCAAAAGGATGGATTCGAGTCAAGCCGCCAATGGCAGGAATTATTACGAGAATGTTTTGAACTACCACAAACATGTTGCAAAGAATGACCTCGCATTGGCAACAGCCCAGACCGATGCTAAAGGGGATAGATCCAAGAGGCCTTCCGAACAGTCAGACCCTGACCTTTATGTGCGCATAGTTGAAGAGACACCCGAAGGAATAGTAGTCAACGGTGCGAAAGCCCATACTACACAGAGCTTGGCTGCTGACCACATTGTTTTCATTCCATGCCGAGCCATGACAGAATCTGACAGGGACTATGCCGTCTCCTTTGCTCTTCCCACTAACACAAGAAACTTGAAGCTAATTGTTAGGCCTTTGCTGGAAATCGAAAGCTTGGCACCCGCGGGTGACGCTCCATTGAGCTCAACCGATGTTGAGGCTGAAACCCTGACCATACTCGATCATGTTTTGGTTCCTTGGGAGAATGTGTTCTTGTACAAGGATTGGAGATACGCCGGAGAGATTGCGAATCTATTTGCGCTCTTTCACCGATTTACAGCTGTGTCTTACAGAGCTGTTACGACAAATCTCTTTCTTGGTGCTGCCAGGCTTTCGGCAAGATCTAACGGCATAGAAAATGCGCAGCATGTAAGAGATGACACATTAGAAATAGTATTGTACAAGGAGATAATGAGCATGGCATCGAAACTAGCGGCATACGAAAGTTCTGCTGATAGCAATACAGGAATAGCAGTGCCCAGTTCATTGTATACGAATGTTGGCAAACTCTATTCGAACGCAAATTTTGCGAACATTGTGAAATCAGTAGTTGACATTGCTGGAGGTTGGATATCCACTCTTCCGTCGACTAGGGATTTAGAAAATCCAGAGACGAGAGAATATGTGCAAAAGTACATGAAAGGAGATGATCGTTTCACTGGTGAAGAAAGATTCAAACTTTTGAGGTTCGTCAGGGAACTGGTTGGAGGTCCACTAGCGGGCTATATGCTCGGGCTAATGATTCATGCCGAAGGATCTGTTGCTGCAAGCAAGATAGCACTTTATCGTGAGTACAATTTCAAGCCCGCCGAGGAGCAAGTGAAGAAAATCGTTGAACAAAGTGACAACGGAACACACTCAGGATCATGAATAGTGTGCAACGGGAGAGGCGAAAATCAGATAGCTCTTTTGCAGGTCTACCGCTTATCTTCACGGATTTTTTCTAGGTAGACTGCTCTATACTCTTCCTTCTTTGGTACGATGCACAAGAACTCCGCATTCTCTTCGCCATGGTTGTCATACCAGTGAACAGTACCAGATGGTATGTACAAGGAATCCCCGGGCTTGACTTGGTAAACCTTGTCTCCTATTCCGACATCATAGTTCCCCTTTAGCACATACTGCTCATGCTCGATGTCGGGGTGGTAGTGTTTGGGAATACGACCGCCAGCCTTTATTCGGAATTTTCTTAGCTCAAAGTTCGGAACACCATCATGGCGGTCAATAAGCCACTCGATCTCTGTTCCTACTGCATTTTCCACAACTTGGGCAGGAACCTCTCCAGTTTTCTTCACGACCATGTGTCGTAATTGTGGACCCGGACTGTTATTTAGCTTTCGAAGTTGACACAGGTGAGTGTTCGTACACTGAGTGGTGATGTGAGTGAATCCCTTTCAGCCATTCACATCGAAGGGATATGCTTTTTTCAATCGCTTTCTGATGTCCAGGACTGAATTTGCAAAGATGATGGGAGAATGGTTCAAAGTGATCTTCGTGCGGACTTTAATGGAAAAACAGCGCTGATAACTGGGGCCGCGCGTGGCATCGGGAAGGGCATAGCACTTGCGCTTGGAAGGGAAGGAGCGATGCTCGCGCTGAACGATGCGTCAGAGACAGAACTAGGGACAACTCTAAACGAATTCAGAGGGCGCGGATTTAAGTGTGAAGGTTTTGTTGCGGACATTTCGAGTTTTGAGAAGGTGGACAAGATGATCAGCGATATAATCTCAGAGATGGAGAGGATAGACATCCTAGTGAACAATGCTGGAATCGCGACGCCGACAGACTTTCTGGATCTTACTGAAGCAGAATGGGATCGCGTAATATCTGTAAATCTAAAAGGAACTTTTCTCGTGACTCAAGCGGTCGTGAAGCACATGGTTCAGAAACAAAGCGGCAGAATCATAATGATGGGAAGCATAGCAGGCAAGTCTGGAGGAGTGAACACAAGCATTCCTTATGATGTTTCAAAGGCAGGAATGATAATCATGGCAAGGTCTCTTGCAAGACGCTACAGCAGGTTCGGCATCACAGTAAACGCCATTGCGCCATCCTTTGTTGACACTCCGATGCTAAACGACCTGAACGTCGCTGGATCTAAGGAAGATCTCGCGAAACTGAACGTAATCCAAAGACTGGCTACGCCAGAAGATATAGCAAACGCTGTTATATTCTTGGCATCTGAAAGATCTTCGTTCATTACTGGAGAGACAATAAATGTCAACGGAGGGCGCCTAATGGATTAATGCCCGCCAGCTTGTGGATTAACTATTATTCTTGTGCAAGGATCAACTGATGTCTTTAATCCTGCAAGCAATGAAGTATTGAAATCAGTTTCTCATCTCGCTGCCTCACGAGCTCCTCGTAGCTCTTGTTTGTAACAAGCTGCATGTGTCTAATACTTTTGATCAACTTCGACGCCATTGACGGTGAAATTTCTGTCCAAGTATCCATGGACTTCCAAATATTCGAGTAACCAGGGCCGTATCTTTTGATAAAATCAGGCATTCCACCTTTTCCACCGTTGATGGAATAAATCAGGTGTTGACCCATTATTGCCCATCGAAGGCCCAGCCCCGCATATACCGCTTTGTCGACTTCCTCCGCTGATACCACCCCCTTTGCGACTAGATCTATTGCTTCTCTCCACAGGGCGGCAGCTAGCCGGTTACCAACAAATCCTGCAACCTCCTTTCTCACAACGATTGGGACTCTTCCAAGCGAGGAAAAGAATTCTGATGTTTTCCTCGCTGTCATCTTTGAGGTCTTGGCACCGGGTACTATTTCCACGAGAGGGACAAGGTAAGGTGGGTTGAAGGGGTGAGATGTGATACATCGATCTGGCCTTTGCGTGAAGCGCTGTATCTCTGTCATTGATAGGCTCGATGTACTGCTGGATAGAATAGTACCTGGTGCAGAATATCGATCCATTTCTTTGAACATCTCTTCCTTGAGGTTTTGTTTTTCGGGTAAGGATTCCTGCACAAATTCAACATTAGATACTGCTTCCTTGAGATTTGTCACTAGAGAGATTCTTGACAATGATTCTTTAACGCCACTTTGCTTCATTACTCCTTTTCTCTCAAGAAATACCATGGTTTCCTTGATGCGTTTGATAGCATGTCTGAGCCTTTCTTCATTCGGATGGTAAAGCTTCGTATTGTATCCATATGAGGTAAAGAGAATAGTCCAAGCTTGCCCGATTATTCCGCATCCGATGCTAGCTACTTCGTACTTTTGTCTAGGCAAGAATTTATCGCACTATGAAAATTACTTTCATTACTTTTTGACTAATATGTTCAGACTGATTCCTAAATAGCCATCCAGCCACCATCAATCGCGATTGTTTGTCCAGTAATGTAATTAGCTTTGTCGGAAGCTAAGAATGCAACAAGCACAGCAACCTCTTCTGGTTCGCAGAATCTCTTGACGGGGATCCTTTCAAGTAGATATTCCCGGACTCCCTCTTGAGCGAAGTACTTCTCCCTTACTTCAGTTCGTACCCAGCCCGGAGCCACTGCGTTAACCCTTATGTTGTACTGCGCGAACTCTAACGCCAAGTCTCTTGTGAGAGATATTATTCCTCCCTTGCTCGCGCTGTAAGCTGCTCTCGGTGGTAACGCAACTTCTCCGAGGACGGAAGAAATATTGATAATCTTTCCTCCATTTTTCATTTCGATCATTCGTCGCGCAGCAGCTTGCGAACACAGAAATGTCCCTTTCAGATTCACATCAATCACACTATCCCACTCTTCTTCTGACAGCTCAATAGCTGATTTGCGCACTACGGTACCTGCATTGTTGACCAATATGTCGAGATTGCCGAACTTCTTGCAGATGGTTTGCACCATGGCCTCTACTTGTGATTTACTTGTAACATCTCCAGCAATAGAAAATGCCTCAACGCCCCGCTTCTCAACTTCTCTCATGGTTTCTTCGCAATCTGCTGCAGAAAGATCGTTCACTACAATTTTCGCTCCTGCTTCAGCGAGCTGTAGAGCTATCGCTCTCCCGATTCCCCTGGCAGCTCCCGTGATTAGGGCCGTTCTACCATTGAGCTTGATTTCAAATGGCAAGCTGAACTGGAAGAACTTCTTGTCAAATGATAAGCCTTGCTCTGCCTTGCAAATTCGACAAAGGAAGCAAGAATCAACATCCTTGGTCTTTTGACATCAAGCAATGCCATTCTTGGAGAACCATACAGTTAGGGTTCTTACAACAAAAGAGTCGGCATGCTTATAATTATCAGAGCTTCCGATTTTCAGTATGCCAGCAAAGAGAATGTATCTGCTTGATCTCGGCAATCTATCAGGTGACAAGGGGTGGTTCCTGCCAGGTGCTTTAGGCGGCGCCGCTACACGAAATAATAGAAATCCGGCAAGGTCATGGGTGGATGTTCCGGTCCCAGCGGCGCTGATTGAGCACAAGGACGGACTTGTTCTCTTTGATGCAGGCACCTCGCCAGCCGCGATGACTACTCGCCCAAAGCCGACAGAGAACTTTCCTCTGACAAAATTCACAGACGAGAACCTGCTTGAAAAACAGCTTTCCGTTCTTGGATTCAAGCCCGAGGACGTTAGCTACATCGTGATCTCTCATCTTCACTGGGACCACGTTGGGCAGCTACCGACCTTCGGAAACAGAAAAGTCCCGCTGATTCTGCAAAAGAAAGAACTCGAGTGGGCTCTTTATACGATATGGCAGGGCAAGGGCGTGTATTACACGCTTGAGGATATGCGGCCCCTTGTTGGAGCAAACTGGTTTCCTCTCGATGAGAAATCCTTTGAGCTCATGGACGGAATAACATTGGAATGGACAGGCGGTCACACTCCGGGACATCAAATAGTCAAGGTGACGCTCGGCTCTGGCAACACGTACATCCTGACAGGGGATTATCTGCACATCCCTGAAGAATATGAACTTGAAACCAAGGGTTGGTTGCTCGGCGACGCAGAAGAGTGGCAGGTTGAGATACGAAAACTCAAACTGCAGGTCATGGCTCAAAAGGCGAAACTCATCATAAGTCATGATCCGGGTCTTTGGGGCAAGTATCCCAAAGCCCCAAAATGGCTCGAGTAGTGATATTGGTTAGAGCAATAGATTGGGTTTCGTCCAAGAAATCAATTGGAGCTGATACTTTACATAATTTCAGTTTGTTTAAGAGAACTCTCGCTCGGGTACGGTCTTGGTACCCTCTCATCCTTTCGTCTTTGGCGAGTAAAGCCGGAACAATCGCAGAGGCTCTTTGCCAGTGTTCCTGACAGTGTGTTTCACCTGCTTTTGAAGATAGAAGAGCCTCATGGGAAGTAAATCGCTCTCATGCCCATCGATACTTATTTTTCCCTCGCCTGAGACAACGAAGATGTATTCCTCTTCGTCATGGGAATGAACCGGAATGTCTCCACTTGGTTCGAATGTGCTGAGCATCAACGTAAGGCCAGTTGAGTTCTTCGATGGGTCCATCAAAGTCTTCGAGCTCCACAAACCCTTCCTTTCTTCCTGTACCTTCTCTGCGTCGACCCACATGGCAGATCTTTGCTGGGATTTGTTTCGCGGAGAATTAAGCGTTGCCCCGGAACCACGCATGATTTTCTAGTGAGCTCAATCGATGAAAGGTTACGAAAGAAACCTCTTTCGTAAGCTCCTTTTTTACAACATTCAAACAAGGTAAGCATAAGGGCAGAAGCCGAGATCGTGATACAACATGATCGGTTGGATTTGGGAAACTCTTTTTAGCTGAAATGGCTTGCTGGGAGTACGGATTGGACTCGCGAGACGAATTGCGAAACGAGAGTTCTAGGCTCCGCCAGGAGCCAGATTGGATAGTCGATCGCGATGTCAGTATAGAGATGGACGACGGCATTGTACTCCGAGCAGATGTATTCCGACCGCGGACCGACAAGAGAGTTCCTGTTGTTCTCACGATGGGCCCTTACGGCAAGGGTGTTAGTTACCAAGATGGTTACAGGCCGCAATGGGATTGGCTCATCAAAAAGCATTGGGAGATACTCCGGGATTCAACTGGCAGCTATCTCACCTGGGAAACTGTAGATCCCGAAGTTTGGGTCCAATCGGGATATGCTGTTGTGCGCGTCGATTCACGCGGCGCTGGCCGTTCTCCGGGCATAATGGATGTTTGGTCCATGAGAGAAGCCCAAGACCTCTTTTCCTGCATAGAGTGGGCAGGAAAACAACCTTGGACCAATGGAAAAGTAGGTCTATGTGGAATCTCATACTACGCTGAGAACCAGTGGTGGGTGGCGCCGCTAAAACCTCCGCATCTTGCTGCTATGATAGCTTGGGAGGGAGCTAATGACTACTACCGTGAGATCACTCACCATGGAGGGATACTGAGCAATGTGTTTTGGGAAGTGTGGTATCCACGACAGATTCTCTCTGTTCAACACGGAAAGGGAGCAAACGGGTATTGGGATCATTGGTTGAAGGATTGGGCTTCAGGTCCTGAGACTCTTAGCGA
>DAIDAB010000190.1 GCA_027310845.1 bacterium
GGTTGTACTTGTCTTGGAAATGCATCATTCCAAGGAACATTGTCTTTTGGTGGAAGTCGCCTAGCGCCTCGTAGTCATGTTTAACGAGCGCGTTGAAAAGTAGTCTTGAGAGGTTGACCCCATCTGGCACCTTTTCCTTGTCTATGAACTTTCCGAGGTTTGCAAGTATTTTTGGTATTACTACGAGCTTGCTTGTTCCGCTGTTAATCTCGTCTGCTTTGTCCTGAAGATAGTTGAGGAGTCCTTCCATATCAACAAACCTTGTCAACGGAATGAGTTTTTCTCCGTCCTTGAAGACATAGGTTCCAGCTCCACAGGCAAAATGAATTGAGAGCTCGTACTGAGGCTTCTTGGTGAACGCCTCGATAAAGTGAGTCATCGGGACACATGTAGGGACTGTGAACCAGTCGTCCTCTACGACTTCACCCTTTGTCTGCTCTTCTATTCTCTGGATTGCATCTGGAATGGTAATTCTATACTTCTCACGTTCGCTCTTTGTCAATCGTCCGGTCAGTGACACTGGCTGGAAGTTGACCGATCTAATCACATCAATGTTTGCCTGACCGAATCTGATGATCCCGCCAAGTTCATGGTCATTAACTGACTTGATGACTGTGGGAACCAGTACGATACCGAGACCTGCCTTTCTGCAGTTCTCGATTGCATAGGGAGCTTCCCAGTGATTCTTGCCGTTGGTCCTCGGCGTGATGCCATCGAAGCTCATGTAAACAGTGTTTACTCCGGATTCACGGAGCTCCTTCACTAGCGCTGGATCAATAGCCATGTTGATTGCGTTGCTGTTGAGCTGAATATGGTCAACGCCTTCCTCCCTGCAAATCCTCACAATCTCTGGAAGATCCTCTCGTAGGGTGGGCTCACCACCAGTAATCTGAATCGCGTTTCCCGGGACGGGTCTCTCAGCCCTGAGAGCCTTCACCATCCCCCTGATTTGATCTTGAGTAGGCTCGTAGACGTACGCGCCTTCAACGCCTTTCTTCGCGTAGAAGAAGCAGTACCAACAAGTAAGGTCACATCTGTTTGTAATGACAAGGTTCGTAAGACCACTATGACTCAAATGGCTCGAACATAGACCGCAGTTCTTTGGACAGTTGCACTTGGAAAGCGGCACGTTCGGGTTGTCGATACCCTTGCCATCATGGAAATATCTTGCAAACTTTTTGAACAGTCTTGAAGAACCAAAATACAATTCCTCGCAGACACCGTGGTCTGGACATGTCTTTGTCAGCCAGATTTTCTCATCTCTTTCGAAGACAAGCGCAGGAATCGTCCTGTTGCAATCTGGACATATGCTCGCTGTTTCGTGTGGGAGCGTATAGACCGGAACAGTGTTAGATCTAGTCGCGATATGAGCTAAAGGTGAAAGCTCTTCTGCCTTTTGCATGAATCTTGTTACCACTGCCAGTGGTATATAAGAAATTCCATTGGCATAGATTTCGGATCTGAATCGAATTTGATTCCGCTAGCTATTGTGATTGCAGGAACCTGCGAGGTTATAAACACACAGTCGACTTTGAGGCTCGATGTCAGTGAAAGCAGAGCGTGATAGGCCATCGGCCATTGTTCGAATCGCCAAGCCGTACAATAGCGAAAAAATCGAAAGACAGGTGATTTCGATCCTGCGATCTGGCAAGTTTGTCCAGGGAGAAATCGCCAGGGATTTTGAAGCAGAACTTGCAAGATACATAGGATGCAAGAATGTTGTCACAGTAAATTCTGGGACAGCGGCCTTGCACGTTGCAATCACTGCTCTAAAGCTCGCAAAAGGAAACAGAAGCGATGTGATTACAACACCACTGAGCTTTGCGGCAACTGCAAACAGCGTCTTTCACTCTGGATGCAAGCCGGTTTTCGTTGATGTTGATGAAGAAACTTTCAACATTGACCCTTCACTCGTAAAGGAGAAGATCAACGGTAATACTCTTGCCGTCGAGCCCGTGGATGTGTATGGTCTTCCTGCTGATCTAGAACCGCTAAGGAACATTGCCGGATCCAAAGGTGTCGCTGTGGTTGAAGATGCGGCAGAGGCAATCGGGGCGAGCTATCATGGAAAAAAGGTAGGAAGCATATCCACGTTGTCATGTTTCAGCACATATGCGACAAAGAATCTGCACACCGGAGAGGGAGGATTCGTGACGACTGACGATGATTTGCTTGCTGAGAAGATTCGACTGATCAGGAATCAGGGACAAGCCTCAAAGTACAACCAGATGGTGATGGGCTACAATTTCAGAATGCTCGAGATATGCGCTGCAATTGGAATTGATCAGATACCTCATCTAGATGAAATGAATGCGAAAAGAAGAGCCAATGTGCTCTATATGAAGGAGAAGCTTGGATCCCTTGATTGCCTGAGTTTCCAGCGTGTTGATGACGCAAATGGTGATGCATGGTACATGTTTACACTCATGCTTGATGAGAAGAGAGCAGGAATAAGCAGAGATGGACTCGTCTCAAAGCTCCGAGAGAGGGGCATAGAAGCAGATGTTTCTTGGCCCACTCCTATTCATCTCCAGCCCTACTATCGCGAAACTTTCGGGTACAAAAAAGGAGACTTTCCGGTGGCGGAAAGAATTTGCGAGAAGGTATTCCAGCTTCCGATACAACCATACCTCACAGAGTCGGAGCTAGAACGAGTGTCCAATACCACCAAAGACATCTTACACAAATGAGTGGGTCAATAGGCTCGCCCGAAGTACACCAGAGACTTCCCAGCTTTACCGCAGACAATACATTTGGAGGTGGCGAGATCCTTCGGTTGGTCAAATGGTATGACACGAATGTCCGCGCCAGTTTTTTCCTTAGTCGCGACTTCACACTCTAGCGATCCACACCAGAAAGAACGCACAAAGCCACCCCTGGTCTCGATAATGTTTGCAAGTTCCTCAAAATTTGAGGCATCAGCCGTCTGATCATCCAGGCGTCTGCGACAATTCTCGAAAAGCTCACTTTGAATGCTATCAAGAGCTTCTTTTGCCGAGGTCCGAATTTCTCCAATGCCCACAGTCGTCTTTGCCTTTGTGTCTCGTCTCACTAGGACTGCAACGCCGTTGGTGAGATCCCTTGGCCCGAACTCGATTCTCAGTGGAACCCCTTTCAGCTCCCACTCATTGAATTTCCGACCCGGAGTATAGTTCTCCCTCGAATCAAAGTACGCCCTTATCCCGGCGGATTCTAGAGATGATTGGATTTCCTTGCATTTTGCCAGTATGTCCAAGCTGCTGGATCCTGAGAATAGAATAGGAATTATTACAACCTGAATCGGCGCAACTTTGGGAGGAATTATGAGACCCTTGTCATCACCGTGCTCCATTACGAGAGCCCCGATGAGCCGCCAAGCGATCCCCCAAGAAGTCTGCCACACGTAATGCATCTCCCCGTCTTCTCCAAGGAATCTTATCTCAAACGGCTTTGAGAAATTCTGTCCTAGGTGGTGTGAAGTTCCCATCTGTATTGCCTTACCGTCAGGCATCATCGCCTCCAGTGTGGTGGTATACACAGCACCAACAAACTTCTCCTTGTCGCTTTTCCGACCAATCACTACAGGTATTGCAAGGAGCTCCTCCATAAGTCGCTTGTACAAGAAGAGGATGCTCATCACTTCCCTTGCAGCTTCTTCCTCAGACGCATGCGCTGTGTGTCCTTCCTGCCATAGAAATTCAGTCGTTCGAATGAACGGCTTTGTTGATTTTATCTCAGCCCGAAGGACAGAGTTCCACACGTTCAGGAGCATCGGAAGATCCCTCCAGCTTCTCACCCATCGGCTCATCGCGTCATGAATTATGGTTTCAGAGGTCGGCCTGACGGCGTAACGATCTGAAAGTTCTGTTGCACCTGCATGAGTGACCCAGAATACCTCTGGGGTAAAGCCGGCAAAATGTTCTGCTTCCTTTTTCAAAAGCGACTCAGGGATGAGTGTTGGAAAGTACGCATTCTTGTGACCAGTCTTCTTTATTTCAGAATCAAGAAAATTCTTGATTGCATCCCACATCTCG
>DAIDAB010000191.1:0-282 GCA_027310845.1 bacterium
GATCTGCACTCGACATCATCGCGCTCAAAACCGGGCAAAACCCAGTTGAGGTTGTGGTAAAGGCAGTCCAAAACTCTGCTCCGAACGAGGACACAACGAGGATTGCATATGGAGGAGTCGTTTATCACGTGGCGGTGGACATTGCGCCGAGCCGACGAGTGGATCTAGCATTGCGATTCATCAGCGAGGGCCTCAGGGAAGCAGCATTTCACACGACGAGAAGCGTTGAGGAGATACTCGCCGACGAGATTATTCTTGCGGCTAACAACGATACGAGTAGTT
>DAIDAB010000191.1:309-3730 GCA_027310845.1 bacterium
CGCAATGTCTTCGCGCTAAGCTGTTGTGGAAAAGTCACTTTTGAGATCCTGAAATTCCCAAAATTCTAGAAATGGCATTGTGTTCCATTCGCACGTACGGACATGGGTTTGTAGAATCATTCTATTTTGGGCCCTTAAGCAAATTATGAAAGCAAGAATCGTATTGAAATTATGGTTATTTTACAGACATGCTGTGTTTCCCGATTGGTCCATTTACGAATCACAGCTTTTGCTCGTTTCAACGCAGAAATCACATCGAGATTCCAAACCCATTGTTGAATTGCGCGCTTTCTAGGCACACAATAAAGGACTGAACGTATCTTGAGAATTTTTCGCTGAATCTGATTCATTGCTTGCTACCCGAGCTTCATAGACAGGTTTTCGAAAGGTTCCAACAACAGATCTAGGACAGCGCATCTTGGAAGATAATTTCGAGACTCTTGGCTAAACTCCATCGACAAGAACTTTTGTGAGTCGATTTCATTCTCAACAAGCACAGAACACTTAAAAACACAGAATCGAAGATACGGCATTACTTTAGGTGCATTTGGTAGAATGGCAGACAAGCCTCACTTGAATCTGATTGTTACAGGACATGTTGACCACGGAAAATCTACGACTATGGGTCATTTCCTTTACGACATGGGCGCGGTTGATCAGAGAACAATTGAGGAATATGCGAAAGAATCTGAGAAGACCGGCAAGGGTGATACTTTCAAGTACGCTTGGGTAATGGACAGCCTCAAAGATGAAAGAGAAAGAGGTGTCACTATCGACCTTGCCTTCCAGAGATTTGAGACTCCAAAGTACTTCTGGACACTGATCGATGCTCCAGGTCATCGCGATTTCATCAAGAACATGATTACTGGTGCGTCGGAAGCTGACGCAGCAGTTGTCCTCGTCTCGGGTAAGAAAGGCGAAACAGAGGTTGGAATTGGCGCTGGAGGTCAGACAAGAGAACACGCTTTCCTCCTAAAAACTCTTGGAGTTAACCAGGTCGTCGTCTGCATCAACAAGATGGACGATCCAATTAACGCCTACAAGGAAGAGAGATACAACGAGGTCAAGGGCGAGATGGAAAAGCTCCTCAAATCGGTCGGATTTAACTTGGCCAAGATCAAGTTTATTCCGGTATCCGGATGGGTTGGAGACAACCTAGTCAAGAAGAGCGACAAGATGCCATGGTACAAAGGACCAACTCTGAAGGAGGCACTTGATGAATTTGAAGTTCCAAAGCCGCCGACTGACAAGGCTCTGCGTATTCCATTGCAGGATGTCTACTCAATCACCGGCGTCGGAACAGTTCCCGTTGGAAGAGTAGAGACTGGCCGGATGAAGGTTGGGGACCAGGTGATTGTGAATCCTGAATGCCTTGCCGCTGAAGTAAAGTCAATCGAAACGCACCACACCCCAATGCAGGAAGCCGTTGCAGGTGACAATATCGGCTTCAACCTGAGAGGCATCGGAAAGGGCGAAATCAAAAGAGGATCTGTGCTTGGACCAGTTTCAAACCCTCCCACTATCGCAAAGGCGTTCAGGGCTCAAATTATCGTCGTACACCACCCCACTGCAATAGCGGCCGGATACACTCCAGTTCTCCACGCGCATACGGCACAGGTTGCTGCAACAATCACGGACATTGAGGCAAAGCTCGACCCGAGGACTGGACAGCCAACTGAGGAAAAGCCAAAATCGATCAAGACTGGGGACTCTGCAATCGTGATCATAAAGCCACTTAGGTCTGTCTGCATCGAGACTTTCAAGGAATTCCCTGAACTCGGACGATTCGCGCTCCGCGATATGGGCACCACAATCGCCGCGGGTGTCGTAAGGGAAATCACCGAGAAGGGCACAGCGGACAAAGAAAAGACCAAGGCATAATTCCTCGAGCTCTTTGTTTTCCCCAGATTGCTCTTAGCTTGTCGCAAGCTCAAGAGCTACTGTAGACCAGGCGGAGCTAACATTCTGGGGGTTGTATCCTCCACCTCCCATGGCGAGAATCCTTCCTTCGCAGATTTCGTGCGAGAGAAAATGCAATCTGGATGCCCCATAGGCGTGACCTCTTGAGCTGTACTTGAGATGCGTGATGGGATCTCCTTCTAGCCCGTCAGCACCACACTGAAAGAAAATAAACTCGGGTTTAGCGCCCTTGATGAATTCAATTATCTTGTCAAATGCCTCTATGAATTCAATGTCTCCTGAACCGGGGGAAAGAGGTAGATTCATCTTTGTTCCAGTTGCATTTCCCTTCCCGGTCTCGCTCGCAATGCCGGTTCCCGGATAGAGGAACCTTCCGTCCTCATGTATGTCTCCTATTATCACGCGAGGGTCAGTCTCGAATCCGTAGAACACGCCATCCCCATGATGTGCATCAATGTCCACATATGCGATTTTTGAAAAGCGTTCCAATGACTTTGATATCACAATCGCGGCGTCATTGAATACGCAAAACCCACCTGCCTTATCTCTCCTTGCGTGGTGAAGTCCTCCAACTGGGTTAAAGAAATGATCTTGCTTTTTGCTCAGTATGGATTCAAGCCCAGCAAGAGAACTACCGACCGGGAATAAAGATGCCTCGTAGATTCCCTCAAATGAAGGGGTGTCTCCATAATCCAAAAATCCCTTTCCTATCTTTGAAGATTCCTTTACGAAGCTAACGTACTCCTGTGTGTGGAATAGTAGCAGCTCTTCCTCTCTTGCTGCTACTGGCTTCAAAATCGAAATATGCCTTCTCTCATTTGCGAGCTTCTTGATTGACGAAGAAAATAGCTCGGTTCTTGATTTGTTCAAAGGATGCCTTGATGGGAAGGAGTAAAGCAACGATTCGTACCCGAACGAAACTCCGAGGTGGCATGCACGATGCTGGTTCAAGATTTTATTCAATCTTCATTTGAGATCGGAATTGCGACTGATCTTGTGGGCGCACCGTCTCCATTTTCGAGCTTGATTGGAAAAGTGATCAGGAGTATTCTCTGATCTGCAAATTGTTTCAACTCGCTGCTCAGAGATTCGATTATGAAGATTCCATTTCCCAGAAGTGTCCTGTGGGCTACCGGTTCTGGGGCCTTGAACTTTTCAACGCTCAGAAAGTCGATCCCTACAGCTCTAACTCTCTTTGAGACAAGATATTCTGCAGCTTCCTTTGAGAGGTAGGTGTAGTTGCTGTTCACCGAGGGATCTCCCCAGAGGTCGCTTGAACCGGTATAAAGGAGAACCATGTCATTCTGTTGCACTTTTCCCTCAAGTTTCATTTTTAGGTCGGTGTCGGTTATCCCGCTGCCGATAGGCTTGTCTGATAGATCGACGACCAGGGCTTCGCCGACGAGCTTTGAGACGGGGATCTTGTCCACGCCTATCCCTCCTTCTATGAAATGTACTGGAGCGTCTGTGTGCGTGCCTGTGTGCGAGCCAAGCTTAAGAC
>DAIDAB010000191.1:3740-4001 GCA_027310845.1 bacterium
ACGATGGTGTCGGGTCACCAGGATAAACGGGCAATCCATTAGCTAGCTCGTGAGTGAGGTCGACTGCTTTTTCAAACTCGTAGCGCATATGAGTTTCTCTGAAATGATTAGACGCTCTTCTTTCTTAAGAGTTCTTGAAGGTCTGAATAATGGATGTTCGAGTTGCTCGTCGAGGATGCGTGCACGTTAACACTAAATAGGACAGAAAAAATTGATACCCTCTGTTCAGATAGGGGAAGAGACCAACGATGGTACAGTTTG
>DAIDAB010000192.1 GCA_027310845.1 bacterium
TAGTCGAGTCGCTCCCGTCCTTTGCCGAGTCTTGAGTAGAGCCTATCCTGAAATGCCTTTGCGAAATCAAGTTGTGATGAGCCCCAGTAGCCTCTCGCGTTTGCCTGTATCTCAAGCCCAGGCGAAGCGAGATCATAATCTGTGTGAATCGTCAGGATGTTGGAAATGGAATAGTGGTCGCGGACTTGTTTTGCAACCCAGAACTCTCCTGCAGTTTCAAGTACCCAAGCAGTTTCCCGATCTGAGATCAGGAAGGAATTGTCATAGAAATAATTTCGAAAGAAACTATTGGTCCCTCCCTGCCCGTATTCATTCAAGAGGCTCGTAATGGTGAGCAAGGCGCCTTTTGCGTCCTTTGAGCGCTCGAGCGCAAGTCTCAGGAGATCCATTCCTAAGAGACCCTTCTCTTTGTGCTTCATCCTGGTGAATACTGCCTCGTTCCCTATGCTGACTCCAAATTCATTGACTCCCATCTCTGCTCCAAACATCCAGAAGGGCCGAGAGAGTAGAACAGCAAAAGTTTCAGAGACGGGTGGAATGGCGATGTGGGTGCATTTCGCGCTATCAGTGTTATTCTGACTTTTCGGATAGTATTCTATTACTTGTGCCTCGTTTGGCTCCCTGTCGCTGTTTTTCCCGAATATGTTTGAGCCGCTCTTGGTGTATTCTGGCAGAACAACAAACGTGTCGCACATTTTCGACAGCACTGCTTCTGCCGTTTGTGTACTCATCTTTCATTTAAATCGCAGAGACCTTTCTCAAATTTGATAACAAAGGATCAGAGAGGATGACTCTGGTGTGAGTCAGAGTTTCCAGAAATGGCGACTCTCGGATTCCGATATGCTTGCTAGCAGAAGCTCAATTCAAGCTGGGTAGCCTTGTCTTTTCAATTCACAGTGCGGAAGGTGTTGTTGTTTGACAAAGTCCTGTAATATTTTCTTCATTGATGTGCCACCCGATTGGTCGATCTCGTAAGTTGCTCTGACACTGGGCTTCTTGATGTTGAGGAATCTCCCAAGATCAGCTGGAGTACCCACTATGACAAGATCGCAGTCAGTTTTGTTGATTGTTTGTTCCAGTTCCTTCATCTGTTTGTTACTGTAGCCCATCGCAGGAAGGACTTTGCCGAGATGCTTGAATTTCTGGAAGACATCTTTCAGCGAACCCACTGCGTATTCTCTTGGATCAACGATCTCCTTTGCTCCGAGCTCCTGAGCAATCCGGAATGCAGCCCCTGTTGGAAGACCTCCATGAGTCAAAGTCGGCCCGTCCTCGATGCACAACACTCTTTTGCCTTTGATAGACTCTGGATCTTTCACAGAAACTTTCATTCCTGAAAGAAGGATCTTCGCTTTGGGATTAAGGCGCTTTACGTTTTCAACAACTTGATTCGTGTCTTCTTTTTTCGCCGCATCAACCTTGTTAACAATGACATAGTCAGCCATTCTAACATTTGCCTCTCCCGGATGGTAGGTCATTTCGTGTCCAGGCCGTCTCGCGTCTGCGACGACGAAGAGAAGATCTGGCTTTACAAATGAAAAGTCGTTGTTTCCTCCATCAAATAGGATGATGTCATTTGATTTTTCTGCAAGCTTCAGGATCTTTTCATAATCAACGCCTGCATAGACAGAGAATCCATTCGCTATGTGTGATTCGTATTCTTCTCTTTCTTCTATCGTGACTTTGTTCCTTTCAAGGTCTTCATACGAAGAAAACTCCTGAACTGATTCCGCCGCAAGATCGCCGTAAGGCATTGGATGGCGGATTATCCCGACGCGGTAGCCCATGCCGCGAAGTATGAGTGAAATTTTCCTAACAGTCGGACTCTTTCCCGATCCAGTGCGAACAGCACAGACTGCAATCGTAGGTTTCTTTGAGACAAGCATGGTATCTTTTGGCCCAAGTAGTGTAAAACTCGCCCCTGAAGCAAGGGCGATTGATGCTTTGTGCATTACCTCGATGTGAGGAATATCGCTATATGCGAAAATAACCTCGTCAGCTGAAAGCCTTCTGATTAAGGCTGAGAGGTTTTCTTCTTGGTATATTGGAATCCCTTTTGGGTATCTCCGACCGGCAAGCTCTTTGGGGAATACTCTTTTCTCGATTCCCGGAATTTGAGTAGCTGTGAACGCGACGACCAGAAAGTTAGGATTGTTCTTGTAGTACATGAGAAAGTTGTGAAAGGCGCGGCCAGCCGCTCCGAGAATTATGACTCTTCGCATTTCGCATCACTGTAAATCCATCCTCTTCTCGTATTTATTACCGCATGACAATTCCCAAAGCTGATAACCGGCTCAAAGTTGATATTACCCCCTGCTCCAGCAGTCTTGGTCTAGGTTTTGGAGCATCTCTTTCAAACTGAAGTGGTAGAATTTGAGAAGCGAAATTACAGCACGCCGCTTGTTCTAGGTGGATTCTACGGGCGCGGATTCACAGGATCAGTTTCAATCGGCTACATAATAGAGGCGCTCGGGCTACAAGAAATCGCACATGTCAGATCGCAACATATTCCTCCAGTTGCAGTTTTCATAGACGGTGAATTGAGACATCCTTTCAGGATATACAGCGACAAGACCGGCAGCCTTGCTACGATAATCTGCGAAGTCCCAATCGACATGGAGGGGCTCTACGAAACCTCAAATGTCATCCTAAATTGGCTGGAGAAAGTCAGACCCAGGGAAATCGTGATCCTTGACGCAATGCCGGTGAATGGGATACCTGAGGAAAGACATGTGTACTGTGCAGCAAATCCAAAGAGGATAGAGGAACTCAAAGCCTACCAGATTTCCTCTGCTGAATCCGCGATGATCGGTGGCATTGCGGGAGCAGTGCTAAGCGAATGCCTCACACGCAAAATGCCGGCGCTTTCACTCCTGACGGAGGTTTCTGTAAATCTCCCTGATCCTGGGGCAGTGCTGAGCCTCGTGACAGCATTGAACTCAGTCTACAGTCTCAAGATTGACACGAAGGAATTAGAGCGGAGTGTCTCTGAGGTCAAGGCGACATTGAGCGACCTTATTGACAAATACCAGAAATTGCAGACAAGCCAGGCCGAAGCGAGTAAAGCTGGATCTATATATGACTGAATGCTCAATTGGATGACCTTTTTGCAATGAGGTAGTTAGAGCGCGGATGGTCGAAATCTCTCCCTTCATCCATCAGATAGACGGTGTGAATGCAAACTCGTACTTGGTGTTCGATAGTGACGATAAGATGATTCTGATCGATACTGGCATGTCTTCTAACGGGAAAAAGATTCTCGATTACATCGCAAGTCTTGGGCGGGAGCCCTCCTCAGTCAAGACTATGGTCCTGACACACTGCCACATCGATCACACAAGGGGTGCGTTCGAATTGAAAAAGGCAACCGGTGCGAAGCTCGCAGTCCACCAAGATGATGAAAAATATGTCTCTGGGGAAGAATCGCAACCGGTTCCTAAAGGCCTGATAGGTGTCCTGTTTAGAATTTTCGCGCCTTTTTTCAGATCAAAACCCGTGAAACCAGATATCCTTCTTAAGGAACCTGACAGAGTTGGGAAGAGCCTTCTAGTGATTCATACTCCTGGTCATACACCGGGTAGCATCGCGATCTACGACGAAGATAGGAAAGTGATTTTCGTCGGAGACACGCTTCGCTACACAAAAGGAAGACTCGTCGGGCCGCCAAAGCAATTCACATGGGACCTGAGAAATGCGGAAAGTTCAATTCGCAAAATTGCAGAATTCGATTTCAAAATCATGCTCAGCGGACACGGAGAACCACTGAAAACGAATGCTTCAGATGAGGTAAGAAAAATGCTCTCCGGGTCGGACTCACGGCGAAAGGAGTAGTTTCTTAATTCGCGGAAGACGAGGCGTGCGTGAGAGCCACAACTCCTAAACGTATTTTAACCGCGAATTTGTCTATCCATCTACCATAAGTACGTGTTTTTGTATTGAGT
>DAIDAB010000193.1 GCA_027310845.1 bacterium
CTTCAATGCTCATCACGTATGGCTGGCCTAAAGTTACCGACGGAAAAGTTGCATAGCCTTCACCCATAGATGAGGTCATTACGAAATTTGGCAGCGCTTGATTTGGCGTGCATCCTTGTCCTACACAATACAAGCTAGAATCCGCGTAAGAAAGACCGCTTTGGACGTTGAAATAGTAAAACACGTTATAGGAACCGCTTCCTGAGTAACTTATGTAATTCACAGTGCCAGGATAGGCGAATGTCTGGACTGCGCTCGTGCTATTTTGCTGTCCATTCACGGACTGTATGGTCGTAGGCCCCAATGAGTTGATGACAAGGAATGTTCCGTGACTGGCATATCCTACCATGCCCAGCCCGACGAAAATGATTCCTGCAAGAAATAACATCGTTCCAAAATGTTTCGCGCTTCTCATTTTTTTGATTTTCACCTTGCTAATGTAGTGTAATGGAAAGAAAAAAGAGGGGAAAAGAGAGAAGCTAATCTCTCTTAACTTAACTTAGTGACCTACCACAATCAACGTGTATGATTGTTCAACCAGCGGCGAAGGTACTCCGTAACTTGTTGGAGTTAGTCCGCTGAATCCAGTAGGCACACCTGCCGCAGCTCCAGCAGCTGGGAAAGAGGAGGCCGCAGGAGTGACAAAGTGAGTCTGAATCCATCCGCTCGCAAGTTGGTTGTCAATTGTTATGAGTGTGATTGCAGTGTGTCCCGCCGATGCAGAGACTGTTCCTTCAAGTTGGAATGGTGCAGAGAAGCTGACCGGGTTGCTCGAGCTTGTCAGTGCATTTCCTAGCAGGTTGCTAGAGTCGGTTGTATAGTAGCAAGAATCAGCCGTGTTGATTCCTGATCCGCTCATCTGAGTCCATGCTACGCCAGCTCCTGACGAAAATTGGACGGAGGTTTGATTCATGCACGCAATGTGAACGAGAACTGGACTGATAGATCCGCTGAACGATTGTGTCAATCCGGTGCCGCTCGAAACCTGAACAGATTGCGTCGAAGTTCCATATACAGCATAGCTTGACGCTATTCCTTTGCTTGCCTGTTGAAGATTCAAGATTCCCGTGAATGTGCTGAAACTCGAAATCGAGAGAGCTGATGGAGCAGCATTTCCGCCAGAGCCTCCAATTGTGTCAGCAACGTTCGTAGTTGCAGACGTTCCGCTCGCTGGGGCCGCGATCATCTTCATAGCTTCAAGATAGTAGTACGTGTTTGGTTGTGCGCAAGACGTGCATGAGATTGCGTTAGGATTGCTGTCAACAACGTAAACCGGATAATATCCAGATGCAGAAGCGTAGAGCAAAATTGAACCTGGTGCGTAGGTCGTCGTGGTTGGACCCCAGATGCCGCTTGTTACTGTGCTCGATTCAATGGTAGGACAGTAAGCTTGCGTGGTGCCAGCGCAGTTGCTCAGCGTGTATGAATTGACCGTTGGAGAAGCTACAGTTCCACCTGCTATCGCGTCAGAGATGGTCGCTTCCCACTTCAAAGCCAGGCCTGATTGAACGTTCGTAATCTGTTGCTGACCAGGTTGATTAGTCGTTGTGTGGTGTGCTCCTCCAGTGAAATTGAATCCACTGAACCAGCCGGCCATTGAACCGACAACGAATACGAGCGCCACGAGAACGACTCCCATGAGCGTAATGGCAACCGCCATTCCGCTGCCTTTTCCCGCCCTCATCCTTGCGGTGAAGGTAGGCTTCGACATTCTTCTGTTTTCTATTATACTCCATTTTTCAAAGAACAACGTAATTTTCTTTCCCCTTACGGTTCTGCGTTATTTCACAACTCTTATATAAAATAACTCTAGAATCTCAAAATAACTCATGCTCAATCCAAGCATGCCAAAACAAAGCCACTTCTTCTCGGGCTTTCTTTCTGAGTCGGATAGAAATTCATCATCTGTTGTTGTTGATCACGAAGTAATAGCACGGACGCACCATTACCATCACAAAACCGCAGTTTCTGTTTCTATTTCTAGAACCTCTTATTTTATTGCGCTGACCGTCAGTTTAAACGGTCACGGTGGAGGTGTAAAATAAAATCATGGGTTTAGACGATCCTGTCATCTGGATTCTCGTAGCAGCGGTCGCAATGTTTCTCTTTGGAGCAACTAAGATTCCGAAATGGGCCAGATCTTTGGGGCAAGCAAGAGCTGAATTCAACAAAGGACTGAAAGAAGGCGTTGACGTGAAATCAGAGAAGCGAGTGCAGTAAGTTAAGTGAGCAAACGCATTTTCATCAACGACAAAAAGCCTGGCGCCCTCTGTTTTTTTCAAAGGTGTAGGAAACCGATTTCGGACGGCGCCGTGGCTGAAACTTCCAAACGAAAGCACTACCACCTGGTATGTGCTTTTTTTCTTCACATAATCGAGAGGGAAGATTTGGACGCCGCGCTTTCGAGAAGCATCAACGACAAGCGAGGAGTTCCATTCAAGGTTTCAATAGAGCAAGCTCTCTCGATTATTTCCGATCCGGAATTTGATAGATATTTGACGGAGGAACAAATCAGACTTTGAAGCAGAAATCGATCCTGAACGCGAAAATTATCGCGCTTGCCTATCTTACTCTTTCGATTGGCATTTTTCCGTTTCTGATCTCGGCTGTTTCTCCGGAGATATGTTGTGCTAAAATTTCTGTCAAAGTGCCTTATGAGACTGCGACTGCCAAATTCTACTTCTCCGAGTTGCCTTCTTCCAGTTATTCTTACTGGACCGGTCAGGCATTGGCGGAGAAAGGGGAAGGATTGATTTCCTTCAATGCGTCGAGCGTCATTCCGAGTTATTCCAGTTCGAATGGGGCGTTGCAAGAATCAGGTTTTAACTTTGAAATATTTGCAAATACGACGGTCGGGTCATCTTCGCCAGTCGAGAATTTCACCGGCATGTCGCTGAATGATTGGATAAATTACACTGAGACGACTGCTCCTCCTTCGATGAGCGAAGTCGTGATTTACAACGTGAGCAAGCCCCTCGGAGTCTTCTATGATGGAGTGGTCTCGGGAGTTTCGCCGTGGAACGTATTTTCGACCTCACAAAGCGATTCATGGGCCTGGAATTCTTCAGTATCGGGGTATTCCGGTTCCGCGCTTTTCGTAAAGTCCTCTCACATTTCGACCGAGGTGAGGAACATCGGAGTCTCCTGGACCATTGGTCCGCAAAGCTTTGGAGGTTCGCCCTCTCCAGTCCAGGGAACGGTTTCAAATCACTACGTGAACGTCTCGATTCCTGCGCCTCTGGCTTTCAGCCAGATTCCGCAGCTCGTGATTTCTAATTTCAAGCAGGATCCATTTCTGATCATAATTGTCGCGCTCATAATTTACGGCGGCTTTGCTTACTCTAGCCAGGGTAGTAGAAGAAAGAGATCTGCGCCTAACGGCGGGACTTGAAAAGAAAGAGGAATTCTGGGGGGGAATTTTTTTGAGCCAGGTTCACGTGACAGCTGTCATATTCACGAAAGACGTAACTTCTCGCACCTATCAGAAATGCATTGCTTGTTTGCCTCAAGGAGTGAAGACTCTAGTTTTCCAGTCAGCGACAATTGTTGGAGAAAACGGGGAATCTTTTGTCCATCCTCTGCTTTATGGTCAAAAATTCAACTTTGCGAGAAATTGCAACATCGCTGCGAAATTAGTTACGACTGATTGGACGCTGCTTTTGAACGACGATTGTTTTCTACATCCCAATTGTTTGGAAGAAATGCTCTTTGTAGCCAGAGAAACTCATGCTGACGCGGTATCGCCGAAACTCTTTGACAGGGAAGGGAAATTGATTGCGCGGGGTCTTCGCATGGACGAAAACGCAGTTCAAACAAGCTATTTCGTGGATTCTGTAGATTCGGCAGATAGATTCAATCAAACGGAAGGGGCCACAGCGGCGTGTCTTCTTCTAAAAACTGAAGTAATGAAAAAGGTTCGCTGGGATGAAAATTATC
>DAIDAB010000194.1:0-282 GCA_027310845.1 bacterium
GAGGCTAATCACCAGCATTTTTCTTCTGCGCCCGATGCGGCTCTGCATATTCAGAAAAGAATTTTGCATACATCGCGAGATTCAGAGCTAGAACTATGCCGTATGCTATGAATGGAACCGGTATTGCGGCCGAATCTAATTCATACCCTGCGAACGACGTGCCAGCGGAACTCATAGTTAGGCGCGTGGCTTGGCTCACTCCAAAGAGCCTTCCTCTCTCACCCTCGTCAACCATGTCCACCATCGCTGTCTGAATGACGGGAAAGGCGGCGACTCGCAGCG
>DAIDAB010000194.1:292-3934 GCA_027310845.1 bacterium
GGATAGACTAGGTAGATCCCAATTGAGATCGGGAGGATGCGGATGAAGGGAAACACCATCATGAGTACGATTGTCGCGCCTCTGGTTGAGATGACTCCTTTGACGAAACCCAAAACTCGTTCCATCCTTGGTGCGAGAAGAAATGTGCATGCGCCTATGAGCCCACCTATAGTGGTGTAGATGCCCATTGAATCTCTCGTTATATGGTAGGTCACTATGAAAAATGGAATCAAGAATGGAGTCACAAGGCCATTGGAAAAACCATTCAGCAGGCCTGTAATTCCGAACTTGCCAATAATTTTCCCACTCTTTAGGCTGAAGTGCTTTTCGCCTTGCGCTGCCTTTGTCTTAACGAAGAACGCAGGCAAAGTTGAAACAACCCCGAGCACTGTAGCGATGAGAAACACCTCCTGCGTCGTGATATAGCCCCCAATGAGCGACCCAAACGCCGAAGTAACTCCTGAGATGAAGCTCAGGAGCCCATAGTAGTATGAACGATCTTTTCTCGCAGTGATGTCTGAGATTACCGTGGTTTGTATTGGCTGAACCGATCCCCCTACACCGCCACCAGCAAGGGAACCTGTTGCAGAAAATCCACCGATCATTGCAGCAAGAAATACGATTAGAATGTTCTGCGAGAGATAGACCATTATCGTTGAGAGTGGAAGGAGTGCGAGCGCCAAGACGTAGGTTGTCTTTCTCGAATAATCAGTTGCAAACCCTATGAGCAAGCCAAAGCCGGCGGTCGCGAGTGTCGCGGCGGCATAAATGAACCCAAGAATCGCCACCGATTCGTGCATTTCATTCAGCACAACAAAGGGAAAGACTAGGTTCACTAGTCCGGCCGCAAAATTTCTGACTCCCCTTATCAAGGTCACGAGATTGATCGAAAGTTTGTCAGTCTCGACTACATCTAGGGTCAATAGTCCGAGCCTTCCGCGTTAAATACACGAAAAAGACGATTACTTAACCCAGAAGCTTTGGGTTTGCATGAAGTCAAAATAATAAAACACCTATGTTAAAGTAGAGATCCAAATGCAATCAAGCCCGAAAGTTGTCGAGGCCGTGGATTCGCTGCTAGAACAATTTTCTAACGCAGTGTCACGACACGATCCAAAGGCCGTGCTTGCCCTGTTCGCAGAGGATCCAAATATTGCGATGCTCGGTTCGGAAAAAAGAGAGATCGCAATTGGAAGGAAGGAGTTTGGGAGGTTTCTGCAGCGAGTTCTCTCAAGGCCAGAGACTTATTCCTGGAAATGGAAGCGAAAGATGATCTCAATAAGAGGCAATGTAGCGTGGATTACAGCGGAAGGCTCTGTAATAGTGAGAAAGGGCTCCCGCGAGAATATCACCCCGTATCGTCTCACGGGAGTTTTTGAAAAACGTAAAGCAAAGTGGCTTTGGATGCACTACCACGGCTCGGAGCCTGTATAGACATACGGAGAAGTAGCAATGGCAATAATAGTGCACATCGCGAGAAAGTCGGAATGGGAAAAGGCGAAACCTTCAGGAGAATATAGAGGCGACACTCTGGCATCACAGGGATTTATCCACTGCTCGACGCCCAGCCAGGTGGTTGGCGTGGCAAACGCTATCCACAAGGGACAGAAGGATCTTGTTCTTCTTTGCATTGACACATCAAAAGTCCATCCAGAAATAAAATACGAAAAGTCACGCATGAAACTCTACCCTCACATATACGGTCCTCTGAATGTAGACGCAGTTAAGGCTGTACTGGAGTTAAGAGCAAAAGACGACGGCACCTTTGATCTTCCGCAAGGAATCCCGACTGAATGAATCCAGATGTTCTGTTACATCGTTAGAGCACAATTGACATGAGTATGATACCATAGAAACTACTACCGTCCCTGAATATCTTTTTCGGAATCAATCCCACTTGCTTGAAGCCCACGTCTTTGTATAGGTGAATAGCTCTTGGATTATTTGCAAATACCTCAAGCTCCATCGTTTTGAAATCCGCCTTGCGACATTCTTCTATTATTGTCTTCATCAATTCTCTTCCGATACCTGTGTCTCGATAGGCCTTTGAGACAGAGATGCCTAGGAATCCGTGGTGATGTTCGTCGCTTGTCTTGCCTCTTAAGACCTCGCAGTTTCCTATCATTCTTCCTTCAATCTCTGCGACGATGTCGATTGCATTTCCACTCTCGATTGCGGCAAGTCTCTCTGCAAGCCACACTGCTTCTGATTCTCGAGTCTGTTTCTTATCTGAAATTATCCCAAAACCTGGATCCTCGTCTCTCTCGCTGACGAGACCATTTATGAAGCCAACAGCAGAATCCAAGTCTTCCCACTTGAGCGACCGCAGCGTCACAGCCTTCCCGTTCTTTGCGGTGAACTGTTTGAAGAACTGCCCTGCTTTCATTTGAAATTGGAACCTTGGGAAAGTTGCCTAACATAACTAATAGCATTTTCCAAAGAAAGGAGGGGAAAGAGCTTGAGGCTCTATCCTTGTGGCATGATCAGTGTCCGTACCTATGCGGGTCTTTGTCGAACTTTGCCTTGCACCCAGAGGAGCAAAAGTAGAATTTGTTACCCTCGTGTTCTGAGACGTACTTTGCATTACTTTCCTCAACTTTCATCTTGCATATCGGGTCTATCACAGTCATTCTTGTGTCTTCACCTCCTTCTTTGCATTGTTTTGAAAAACCTTGCCACGATCATGAAACACAACTCTGTCCTTAAAGCCAGATCTTGACGCTACGCTTTCAATTTCTTTTCTCACCAGCTCCTTGTTGATTCCTGCAGGATCAAATTCTACGATTATCTTGTTGAGCAGTGGAAGTTCTTTCACCTCTTTGATCCCATCGATTTTCTGGAGCTCTCGTCTGAACACAGGTGTGCAAGCGATGCAATCAAGGGACATCACTGAGAATTCAACTCTCTGTTTCAAAATCTTGGCTTGAACCTCCTGAGTGTGAGGGAGTTTGTAAGCACAGTGACCGAGGAGAGAGCCATCGCAAGCCCTGCGAGGATAGGATTGAGCAACACACCAATCGCGACATAAAGTAATCCTCCTGCGACGGGGATCAGTGCCACATTGTAGATGAATGCCCAGAAGAGATTTTGCTTGATCTTGCTCATCGTCTTTCTTGATAGTTGGATTCCTGCGACGACGTCTCTCAAGTCATCTCTCATCAAGATCATGCCTCCCGTTTCAATCGCAATGTCGGCACCGGAGCCTATCGCGATTCCGACGTCTGCCTGAGCTAGAGCTGGTGCATCGTTGATTCCATCTCCCACCATGGCCACTTTGCGCTTTTCCTGCATCTGGAGCTTCTTGATTACTTCTGATTTTTCCGTTGGCAGAACTTCTGCGAAGTATTTCTTGATTCCAAGCTCTTTAGCTATCGCTGTCGCCGTCTCATTGTTGTCGCCAGTCAACATTACTACTTCTAGATCCATTTTCTGAAGCGCTCTAATCGCTTCAGCTGCGTGCTCCTTGATCGTGTCTGCCGCAGCCACAATTCCAACAGGTTGTCTATTCACCGCAAGGAGCATCGCAGTCTTGCCCTGTTGTCTTAGACGGTCAAGTCTCTGGATCACGGCGTCGTCCATCTTGATGTCATGCGATTCAAAGAGACGAGAATTGCCAAGCAAGATATCATTCTTTGAATATAC
>DAIDAB010000195.1 GCA_027310845.1 bacterium
GTGCAAGGAGCAGGGACGTATTCACCGCGCGATGGTGACACGCGGTTACTAGGGATTCCAGATTCGTGAGGGCGGGTTGCAGCCCTCAGTCACAACTGGGGTAAGGTTTGGGGATTGCCTAGCTCTTTCGAGATCGGAACCCATTGTCCTTACCATTGCAGCCCGCGTGTGGCCCGGGAGTTTCGGGGCATACTGACCTGCCGTGGCCCCTTCCTTCCTCCGCCTTAGCGGCGGCAGTCCTTCTAACTAGCTCCAGACATCTTGCGATATCTGTTAGCAATTAAAAGTAGGGGTCTCGCTCGTTGCCTGACTTAACAGGACGCCTCACGGCACGAGCTGGCGACGGCCATGCACCTCCTCTCAGCTCGTCTGGTAAAGTCTTCAGCTTGACCTTCAATCTGCTGTCGCTCCCGGTAAGGTTCCCGGCGTTGACTCCAATTGAACCGCAGGCTTCACCCCTTGTGGTGCTCCCCCGCCAATTCCTTTAAGTTTCAGACTTGCGTCCGTACTCCCCAGGCGGCGAGCTTAACGGCTTCCCTGCGGCACCACAACGCCCCGAAGGCGTTGTGTCACCTAGCTCGCATCGTTTACGGCTGGGACTACCCGGGTATCTAATCCGGTTCGCTCCCCCAGCTTTCATCCCTCACCGTCGAGCGCGTTCTGGCGGACCGCCTTCGCCACTGGTGGTCTTCCGGGGATCAAAGGATTTTACCCCTACCCTCGGAGTACCGTCCGCCTCTCCCGCCTCCTAGCCCAGCGGTATCTCCTGCAGACCAACGGTTAAGCCGTTGGATTTAACAGGAGACCTACTGAGCCGGCTACGGATGCTTTAGGCCCAATAAACGCCCTGACCACTCGAGGAGCTGGTATTACCGCGGCGGCTGACACCAGACTTGCCCTCCCCTTATTCCCCAGACATTTTAGATCTGAGAAAAGATCTCCTCAGCGGAAATCACTCGGAATAACCTCGTCGCGCTTGCGCGCATTGCGAAGGTTTCGCGCCTGCTGCGCCCCGTAGGACCTGGACCCTTGTCTCAGTGTCCATCTCCGGGCTCCTTCTCTCAAAGCCCGTACCGGTTACTGGTTTGGTGGGCCTTTACCCCACCAACAGCCTGATCGGCCGCAGTCCCATCCTTGGGCGAAAATAGCAAGATGCTGCTACTTCATTTAGACCAAAACCCATTCCAGGAATCTTGACCTATCGAGAATTAGCCTCAGTTTCCCGAGATTGTTCTCGACCCGAGGGCAGGTTGACTACGTGTTACTGAGCCGTTCGCCGCCAACCAACGTGCTTAGATTGGCAGACTCGCATGGCTTAGTCCCGTTCCGATAGCAGTCAGGTCCGGCAGGATCAACCGGAGTTATATTGGGAAGTACGATTTGCCTTCTTTTGCGGAAGAAAAGCACAAGCCAACGTCAGATTCAATATTGCTATTGAACCCCCATACTTGTTCGCATGTTTGGAGGTCCTTATCGCATCGCACGGGCTACGCCCTCAGCTTGACACAAGACGCCGCCAACAAAACATGCGGGACATAAGATCAGCCAAGAGCATGTTATAAGCGTTGCTCGATGTTTGAAGTTCAGATATGCTGTTGATTTGATCTCGACTAGACATTAATTTGCCGACTCGCAAATATGATCTTTTATTCCAAGCAATGTGAATTGCCTTCAAGAGCATTACTCATGAATCCGCATGAGCAGGATAAAACAAAAACTTCGTCCAAGGCGGATGATCTTCTTGCAGGCCGCGGCGCTCCCGCATTTATGTCGTCAAAGGACCCGGCAATCAGATTGTTGAGGGAGAGATACTCTGAGAGCTTTGCGATTACGACCGACTCTGTGAAGGGACAAGCGTACCTCTTCTTGGTAAAATTAGGACTATGGTCCCTCGTAGCCACTTTCACAAGGAGAGACTATACAGGAGTATCAAAGGACTTTGGTATACCTGAGGGGCTTCAAATCATAGAGGAAGCATTGACAGGGAAGAACAGTGTAATGCTAGAGAGATTAGACAGTTCTGTTCAGAAAGCACTTGCGCGTATCAAGACTAAAGTTGACCAATTCAAAAAAGACTAGCCAATCATTTTAATTAGGACAAATTTGTTTTCGTGGTAACAAGGGATTGCCGTGACCGACCCGCTTACAGGAAAGGCGCTCGTTGAAAAGTCATACGAGTACATGGTCAAGCTGAGCAAAGAATGTGCCAAAGCACTCGTTGACGAATTCAATGCGACTCACAGAAAATTCCAGCAGGACACGCTTACCCATGAGATCTCTTCAGACATTGTGAGCTGGTTTGAAAAAAGGGACCGGAACGTGAAGTTAATTTCGGATTCAAACGTGGCCTCAAACCAACAGCCAAATGTCGCTCACATGAAATTCAAAGGAACCACAAAAGACACTGAATTTACAATTACCGGCACTGTAACCACATTTACGGTTCCGAGCGGAGAGGGAAAGCCGATCTCTTTTGTCAAAACACTTGTATTTTCTGTCGACAAGACAAATTTCGCACGCAGGAAATTCTGATTGCATCCATCAGTGCGAAGATACTTTTCACTTGATGTATAGCTATCAATTGGATGACAAAATCAGTTCAAACATCCTCCAGCCTCATGTTTTTGATTTAATTTGACTGTGGTATTCAATCCAGGCAGGCTTTGGAGAGCCTTCTTTTGTCATCAATCCAAAGTGATTCTCCTGTTCTGGGAATGATCTCCAGTAAGTGTCAGAGTACCTCCAAACTGAAAGCGCAAATATCTCGTCGCATGAGAAAGATTGTTCGCAAGCTGATCTGATATATTCAACCTGTTTTTCTTCGCTATACCCGAAGAGAGAGGGACCTGAAGGATAGCCCGTTTCAGCTATGAACACAGGCAGCCCTGTCTCCTTCTTCACCTCTGATGCAAATTTCACCTCTGAGGCATCAACCGGACTAGAGTGAGAATAATTCGGATAGAAATCTAGCCCGAGAATGTCGCAATACTTTGCGTAAAAGGACCAGTTTGTCTTTCTCTCGTCTGCTTCTAGGTTAATCACTATGGTCGCAGATGGATCTTCCTCCCGGACTAGTCGGTTCAGATTTGCAAGAATTGTCTCTTGAATTCCTGGCTCAAACCAGATCCCGCCGCTGCGCCAATGAGTTGCATAGTGTTCATTCCACCAGTTGGGCTCGTTCTCAATCTGCCATATCTTGATCGAATCCTTGTAATGTCTGATCGTAGCCCGACACACCGACTCGAGCCTCGCAACGTAGTCATTGGTATCTTCGAGGTTCAATCCCTTGGGGAGAAATCGCGAGTAACCATTTCCAATGACAGCTACTATCTCGATTCCGGACTCCTTCAGGCTAGAGACGAAATCGTCCAGCGGGAATTCATAGGTAGGATTCCCTAGATCTGTGACCTCAGGCTCGAAGAAATTCCATTGGAACCAACATCGGACGAACTGGATTCCTCTGCTTTTGAGCTCGGCGGCGAGATCTTGTGAGAAATCCTTCTTGTCTCCAGGTTCGTCAACGAGTGATTGCTCCACTTGTTTACCAGATGGGTTGAGTGTTTTCATTGGTTCAATATCAGGAGGAACGCGGATTGGGCCCCTTGGTAGTCTCACAGATAAGAGATAAGGAATCATGATCGATTTGGGTTCCACGGCGCCGGCATAGAGCCACATGTCGTCTATGTTGATTCCCCATCTGAACCTATCTTGACCGAAACTAGCCAACTATTGCCCACATCTTGTTAAATGGACTATTCCTCCATCAAATATTACTTTGTTTCTTTGTGGATAGCTATTCCATAACCACAGTCAGGATGTACTCCAGTGTGAAATGGGGGGAGGGGGGGTTCAACCATGAAATGGAAAAGAGGCCAAAGCCATTGCTTTCACTTCTACTTATGACATTCCACTTTTTCA
>DAIDAB010000196.1 GCA_027310845.1 bacterium
CTAATATCACTTGCTATAGAAGTATCCGAGTTTCGTAAATCATATGGCTCTATTACTGCAGTTCACGGTGTTTGATTCTATGTGAATTCTGGGAATATTTTTTCTATGCTTAGACCAAACTGCTCGGGGAAAACAATCATGATTGTGATATTTTAAGGCCTAAGATCCTTAGATACTGAAAGTGTTTAAATTAAGAGAAAGCTAAAGTTTACTCGTCGTCAACTTCTCGAAGATCTGCAAGAGCTCTTGAAACAGATTCGTAGTGCTTGACCAAGTTTTCAACACCCTTGAAATTTTTTGATTCTCTTTTGGGCGGTTGCCACAAATAAATTAGATGGCCGTCGGGATCGCTGAATGAGGATGTCTTGCCTAAAGAATCTTCAACGAGTTTTTTCGTTCTCATTTTAGCCCCACGCTTCACTAGATCTGATTGAACCGCTTCTATTGAGCTTTCTACGAGAAAGAGGAGATGATCTGAAGCGATTGGTTTTGGGTCGCTTTTTCCACCTTTCACATCTGCTTTCGGAAGGAGAGACAGTCTGATATTTCCAAGGTCGAAATGAATGCTCCCATTTTCTCCGTCGTTTTCATCGATTAACTTGAGACCTACTATATCTCTGTAAAAACGCTTGCTTTCATTCATATTCTTACAGTACATCCACACAGCCGCTAGGGGCAGCTGACCAATAAGGGACATCCGCTCCAGCGTCAATACTTTGGACAAATTAAAGTTATCACGATGCTCCTTGGTTCAACTTGTCGTGTTTTCAGCAAATCTCATGTCCTTCAACGGAGTTTGGGTTGAAATTTGGAGGAAAAAGCCCATTGACGACACGGTATCTATACCAGACCTTTCTACTCATATTGGCGAATTTACGCTTAGCTTTTGTCCGGAAATAAATGATGTTAGAGCAGCTGCACATGCCAAACATAGAGCTGCTAATACGAACGTCGCGTAATATCCAATATAGAACGAAGTAAAACCAGAGATAATGGAACCAAACATTGTCGCGATTCCTACAAGTGCGCTGTAAACACCCAGAGTTGAAGCTTGTCCCCGTTGCCCAAGGGTGTTGAAAATCATAGTGTTTGATGCTGTATAATACGCTGCAAATGCGATGCCAGCTGCTATTGGATAGAATATCAGGCTGGACCATAGGTACTCAGATCCGAACAGCGCAATTGAAGACACACCAATTACGGCGTAACACAAAGATCTAACAATCAGACCTCCGATGGCCGCCCTCCTCAAGGATGTTCTCTCGATGTAAGGCCCAGCGTAGTAAAATGAAGCAGTTTGAACCAACATAGCCACGAAGGAGACTAAAAACACTTCACTGTTTGGAATGCCAGATTTGATAAGAGATGGAGCAAATGATGTATTGAATATCCCACTTGCGATGTAGAATGCAAAAATTGAGAGGTAGAGTACTGGAACCTGCCGTGTGAGGTCGTATCTCATACCTTTGAATACAGACCTGAAATCGACAAGCCGGGGGATCTTTAGAAACATCATTGGAAGAGCTAGAATTCTTTGAAAGAAACTCCGCCTGTTAAGAACCATCATCTGCCTTTCGAAAACAAAACTGGGCTCCCTGATTATTACTGCTGAAAGCACTGCCGAAATTAGTGAAAGAATACCGAGTGGAATGATGATCAGGTCGAGTGGAAAAAAAGCAGACCATAGAAATCCAACAGCGATTCCAACAGTAGTTCCGACGCTTGAAACCATCGAGAACATCGCGAATGCCAGTGCCCATTTCGACTTTGGCTGGGTCTCCATTATGAGCAGGTTCAGCGGCGTCGTGGCAGCAGAAGAAACAAAGGAGAAGATAGAATAGAGAAAAGCCACTCCATAAACCGATTTTACCATGAGGAAAACGAAGAGAATTATTGCGACACTAGTGTAACATGAGATGATTATCGGAGTACGCCTCTGAAGCCTATCTGTGACGAATCCCCAAATCATTGCGGCTGGAATGCTCACCGCATTGAAGAGAGTAATTACAATCCCGACATCTATCACAGTTCCATGAAGTTGCAGGACATACAACTGGATGAAAAGCGATACTGGACCAGTAGCTACGTTGAAGGGAAGTGAAGAGTAAAACCAGCGAAAATTTTCCTTTTTGGACGGAGGTGTGGTTTTGCTTGAGGATCTACTAAACAAATGATACTCGATCAGGCCTTTATAGATAGAAGGTGTGAGAATGGAGAGGCCAAAGAATCAAGCGAAATAAAGCTTGATTCCTTCAAGCTGGACCTCTAGTCCAAGCCCGTAGCGCTTCATACCAGAAAAGTATCGAAGCGAACACTAGGAGGCCCTCGAACAGGTAATCTACAGTCGAGACGCTTTCAATCAAGATGACATAGCCAAGAAAACCTGTGACTATGGAGAAGAATACTGCGTAGAACACAAATCTTGGGACTATGAAAGTGCCAAACTGCAAAAAGTCCTTGAGAACATCCACTTTCACCTGTTCCGTTAGAAAATACTCACCACCATTCTCCCTCAAGAGCCCAAGATCAACAAGCTTTGTGAGGTGATACTGGGCAAGAGAGGAGCTTGAGAAGTGAAGTGCTCTCTGAATCTCCCTTACTCCTGATTTCTTATGGGATACAAGATACACATAGACACGAAGAGTATTCCCCTTTAGCTGGGATTCGGCAATGTTTCGCTTATCTTCGCTAGAGTCATCCGTGGGCAATCTTTTCAAAACCTCCTCGAAATAGATTCTGGATCCATGTATCGACCATGGAGAGTGTTCAATTGACCATGCGCTTTGGAAGTACTACCTAATCATCATACCGCTTTTCCCTTGTTCAATAGTGTGAACAACATGGGAAACAACCTGAACAGTTTCGGAATCCTTGTGAACACGACGTTCGAAAATGCTGGTTCTAGTAGAGTTCCCATGATTACACTGGGCTATGAACACCAAAAAGAGCGTCGCAATATCCGGCGTGATTGCGGCCATAGTCGCAGTCGCGCTCATTGCGTCATCTATCTACATACCGGCAATAGGAATAGGAGGAAATAGCGGGACTTTGTCAGTTATGTTGACTGACCCTCCAACAGTCCCGACAGGAGTAACAGCACTCTACATCAACTACAACAATGTCCAAGTCCATATCGCAGACGCGGGTAACAACTCAGGGTGGACTACACTTAGCGGCTCAGGACAGCTCAACTTGATGAGCATGGTCGATGTGTCGCAAACAATAGCATCGTCAAACATCAACTCAGGAATATTCAATGCAATCAGGTTCAACATCACTTCTGCGAGTGTCACATACAACGGCGTGAACTATAGCGCGGATCTGGTGTACCAGGAGCATGTGCTCGCAATCCCAGTCAAGGGAGGAATCCAAGTCACGGCCGCAAAGACCTCTGCGGCGCTCATCGATTTGACTCCAACAGTTCTCTTGCTAGGAACTCCACAGAACCCAACATTCGCACTGATACCCTCGGCAAGAGGATACGTTGTTCCAACACAGGAAATACCAGCAGAGGCGCACCACATCGGACAAAGGCAGAACCTTAACCAAGACTCGTGGTGGGCAGTTGTCCAGAAAGAGTCGGCGTTTGGCGTGACTTCGGTCACAATGACTCCGAGCTCGCTCTCGATAACTGTGCAAAACCAGGGCAACGCATCCATGGTATTCCGTCTCGCCGCGACTACTACTGGAACATCGACGTCAGGAGGATGGCAATCTAGGCTCTCAACTTCGGACGTGTTCGTTGTTGAGCCAAACGAGACACTCGCAGTGCTAAACGGCTCTACTCGAGCACAGATGTATCAGGAGATTGCTGCGGGCGGATATCTTCTAGCACCTGGTCAAAGCGCGACCTTCACGTATTCAGGACCGATCGTGATAGGACAGCAACTAGTTGACCTAGGGAGCCAGATCCAGAC
>DAIDAB010000197.1 GCA_027310845.1 bacterium
TTCGTCTGCGAGAATCGAGTCTTGGTTTTCCTCGTGGGCAGGACTGATGCTGTTAGAGTCGCTGTACTCGTCATGCTTGATCAAAACATATTACACTTTGAGTCTTGCCTTCAGGTACTCAGCCCTAAACTCTCTGTAGTGTTTGGCGTTGATACCCAAATTCCTTATCTCCTCGGCCGTGAGCTTCCTCTTAACCACCGCCGGAGAGCCCATGACCAAGCTCCCTTCTGGAACCTCGGTGTTTTGGGTTACGAGCGAGCCTGCAGCCACCATGCAGTTATCGCCTATCTTTGAACCATTGAGCAAAGTTGACCTCATCCCGATGAGGCAATTTGAGCCTACAGTTGCGCCGTGGATCAGGGCAGAATGGCCTAGTGTGACGTTGTTTCCAATTCGTGAGGGGAAATTTAGGTCAGTATGAATTACGCAATTATCCTGCACGTTGCTTCCGTTCCCCACGTCGACTGGGGCAAGCTCCGCCCGGAGAACCGCTCCAAACCAGACCGAACACTCTTCGCCCAAAGTGATGTCCCCGCAGAGCGTAGCTGAATCCGCAATAAAGCAACTCGAAGAGAACCTCGGAGCACTGCCTTTGTAACTAAAGACGGGCAAGATTCTTGCAACATGCATAGCCCGCGCGGTGATGAGAAAAATCTTTGGGCCTTATCTGTTTTCCTGCTCTGTCGGGTTTTCTTGAGATGAATACGGCTCTAGGAGGTCGCTCAGCTCTAAGATCTCGGATGAAAGCACATTCATACGGATCTTCAGCTTTGCCATTTTATTTTCAATCAAGCTCTCGGCCTCGCCAAGGTTTCGCGCGCCTTTTATCAATGGGATGATTCCTTTTGGAAGGTTACCTATTTTTCCATCCTGAGCGAGCTTTGCCTTGCTTATGAGAAGCAGCGCAGTGAGGCTATTCTCATGAGCCTTCTCGAGCAAGAGAAATACCTTGGTCTTGTGGATCAATTCCAGGCTTTTCTTCTTGAGCGTCTCCTGATCCATCAATCGAGGCCTGATTTCTATGAGGGGCAAATTGTGAACTCTTATTTCTCAGTTTGGAGCGTTTGAAAGGCTCAAATCAAGAGCATGTGCAAACTTGAATAGAACTCATCTTTCAGCTGTAATTTTGATGGTTCCTAGAACTCGTTTCTTTGACTAACACTTTTTCAGGGTCTGCTGCTCTGTCGAATAACTGAACATTTGACCGATTTCCGTACGGCCGAAATGTTAATGGCCAACCACTTTTCTCGCACGATCCTAGTTTAGGATGCCATCAAAGATCCCGAAGGGATACAAAAGCTGGAAAGAGTACAACGAGGAGCTTGTTCGTAGAGGAGAGCTACTCTTCGATACCGATTTTTTAGCTGGATGGCGAAGCGAACTCGCAAGAATGAACAAGGGAAAGGAAGGAGCCCGCTTCGCCTATCCAAACTCATTTCTGAATATGCTCGCAGCCATCCACGCGTATCTCCTCCCGTACAGGCAACTAGAAGGATTCGTAAGACTGTTCTCACGTCACGTAAAGGAGCTAAAAGAAAACATTCCAGACTTCACGACGATATGGTGGAGGGTGACAAAGATACTGATCGACCTAGATCCGAGAGTAGATCTGAATGAGAAAATCACTATGGCAGTTGATTCTACCGGTATCAAGGTCACAAATCGTGGTGAGTGGATAAAGGAGAAGTGGTTGAAAGAGAGGAGAGGATTCGCCAAGGTACACGTAGCCGTCGACACGAAATCAAAGCAGATCGTGTCGATGAAGGTGACCCAGGAAGACACCGGCGATGCAAGGATGATGAAACCACTCGTGGAAGAAGCTTCTTCCAGGACAAAGATCAAGAAATTGATTGGCGACGGCGGATACGATTCCAAGGACAACTTCCAGACGCTCCATGATATGAAAATAGAACCTGTAATCAAGGTCAGGAGCAATTCGATCGTGACTGGAGAATGTCCTGTAAGAGACGATTCAGTCATTGAGCAGCTATCTGATTACAAGAGGTGGAAGAGGAAGCACGGTTACGGAATGCGGTGGATGTCAGAATCAGTTTTCTCCTCACTCAAAAGAACTTTCGGAGAATCAATCAAATCAGTGAAGTGGGAAAACATGGTGAACGAACTCCTCCTGAAGGCGTCAATGTACAACGCCTTCACGCGGATGAGGCGATAAAGGGATCAAAAACTAGCAATGAAAATGTACATCTATTCAGTTATTCAACAGAGCAGGGTCTGCTACAAGGGAATGTCATAAGTAGAAGTAAAAGCAAAGACTTTGGACTTTCATCAATTTCCTTAATGAACCCCCCTCCCCCCTTTTCACACTGCAATACATTGTGATCCTGCTTAAGAAGCAAGTATCCACAAAGAAAAAAAAGAAAGTTCAATTCAATTGGTTCATTTAGACTTCAGTTAAACTTGATCTCCTCTCGAATGAAGCGAAATCTATCGCTTGGATTGTACCATCAGGTTTTGTTGCCGGGGTCGGAGGAGAAGGTGGGACAGATGGCCATTCAAGCTCCTCGTATACTCTCGGGCCCTTGGGCGCGAATCTCCCAAAGAAATATCCAAGAAGATATCCATACACAAGTGAGGCTACAAAATAACCTGTCACGAATATCACAAAATATTCGATGCCCGATCCCATGCCGCCGTTTTGATTGATTGCCATGCCGATTAGCCACAGTATCAGCCCGAAGACAATACCGCGCAGTTTCAAGCTATAATTCTTAAGGTAGAATCTGTAAATCGCCGCAAAGGCCGCGCCGAGTATTGTGCCAAGAACTATGCCTGCGATTACTATGCCCGCAATTCCGAATTCAAGTGTAATGATGTACAGCTGATCGGGAGTCATTGGTACGTTTGGGATAGTCATGATCGACTTGAGTATGTCACTTTTGAAAATGGTGAATAGAATTGCGAGGATGACTGCCGCGATGATTCCCCACACAATTCCCGCGACGAGTCCTGCCTTTGCTCCGCGTCCATATTCAGCCAATGTATATTCGGCACGAAGATTCGAGACAGGCTTCTAATATCTTTTGGAGTTCACGATTCCCAAAAGTATTGGAGAAGATTTGCAATCACAAAAAACGGGGGAGAGTTATGATTCTTGTTTCTCCAATGAGATACCGTTTCCTGATTCTGTGTTTGAAAAAAGTAGGCCCAATCTAGATCTGCCTTTACAGCAGCTATATATCCAGACCAGATGGCATTACCTTGGCTTTCATGAACAACAAGGGACTTTTCGGAAGACTGGAGAGGGAGAGGAAATCAGCAATATCTCCCATCATAGCCACACTGCTTCTTATCTTGATCGCAATCGCAGCAGGTGTTGTTGTATACGCATACGTCATTGGCTTCGTCGGGAATTCCACGGGGAACACCGGAGGTTCGCAGAGCGTTATCTCAATTGATAACTTTTGCGCAAGTGCTTCGGGCAAATGCTCTGGAACGCAGGCCTATTCAATTGTAGTCAGAAACGTCGGCACCACAACCATAGCAGCAGGAACAGCCCAAGTTTACTTCACTGATATCACCGCCGGAACATCTGGCTCGACGACTTGTCCCATTTCATCGGCAGTCGCTCCTGGCTCGACATACACTTGCACAAGTGGGGGATCATCATGGCCTGCTGGTACAACTGCGCCTTCATCTGGAGATTCGGTTACGGCCAAGATCGTGAACCCTGACGGGGGAACTTCGACTACGAGTGTAAAGGCAATTGCATAAAGAGAGTTGGCTGCGGATGAACAAAATACAGTGCTCTAAGAAAAAGGCAATCAGCCCGATAATTGCCACACTGCTTCTTATCTTGATCGCAATCGCAGCAGGTGTTGTTGTATACGCATACGTCATTGGCTTCGTCGGGAA
>DAIDAB010000198.1 GCA_027310845.1 bacterium
GTGTTGAGGTCGTGGAGCTGGAGCACAACAGAATGCACTCGTTGCCGTGCGGCTTCGAGGCACTCTCCTACAAAGGCCTCAAGGAGGAGGCAAAGCGCCAGAATGAAGAATTGATTGTGGAAGCATCCAAGTCCGGCGCTGACATCCTCACAGTGTTTTGGCAGGCATGTTATCGCACTCTTGCAAACACCACTACTCTTGAGGTCAGACATTTCATCGACATCGTGGGAGAGGCTCTGGGAATCAACTACGAGGACAAGTACAAGAAATACAAGATCTTGAATGACACGGGACTAGTGCTCGAAGATGCAAGGGAAATCATTCTGGCGAACGGGTACACTTTGGAAGAGATCAGGCCGTACGTGCAGAAATATCTATTTGGCACCACTTCCAGTTTTTGCTGAGCCAGCATGACCAAAGAAATCATACAACCAAAAGGAATCTATGATCCGTCGTTTCGAGCCTACTCGCACGGAGTGAAGGTGAGCAACTTTGTATTCGTCGCAGGGCAAATAGCCAATGAGACTGTCGGAGGGAAAAGGCGGCTCGTGGGTGGAGACATCACTGTGCAGGCAAAGCAAGTCTTCAAGAACATCGAACTTATTCTCAAAGAGTCGGGCGCAACACTGGATCAAGTCGTGACGATGAGCGTCTATCTCAAAGACATCAAGGACCTTGACAAGTTCGGCGAGGTCAGAAAGGATGTCTTCAAGAAAGACTTTCCTGCAAGCACTTCAGTTCAGGTGTCTGACTTTGCGATCGAAGGAGCTCTTGTCGAAGTCAATGTCACCGCTGTAATTGACTAAAGTTAGAGCTAAAGCTCGGGCAGTCAGAGAGTAATATCGAACCCGACTTTGATCGCGCATTCAATATGATAGTATCTCGCGCCTGTCCTTGAACCCTTGCTCAGAGCGTATCTTGACTCGATCAGGCCATTGCAGTACTTGCAATTTGCCGGATTCCTTCTGCGCTTGCGCACGTGGAGATCTACGATCTTTATACTCCTGGTCTGGCCCAGCAGGACGGGCTTCCTTTCCTCACTCTCAGCCTTTGGGGAAGGTGCGGTCTTTGTTATCACTTCGGTCTTTTTCAAATTAGCGGGGCTCCTGAATGCAAATTTTTCTTTAGCTCAATTATTGCGTGGCCGCGTTTCCGACCTTGACCAGTTGATTTGACTCCCTATTTATCCTTGCAGATGCTATTTGCCTTGGCGCAAAAGCAGGCCATGGATTCAAAATTATTCTGGTTGGTTTCTGGATCTCGGATTGGAACTGGGATTTTTAAGCAATCAGACCTTTTCTTTAGAGTTCAAAGGTCGAGTTAGACTCGACCATTTTAACTTTCCCACCCTGCAACACGGTGAAGAGCTCTGGGTGCTCCGTGTGGATGGGGATTAGCGTCTTTGGCCCAATTCGGCTGACAATTTCGTTCAGGTCTTTGCCCGAAGCGTGTCCGGAGCAGTGGGAATGAACCCTGTTCATCCCAAACCTCTCTATCCAGTTATTCGTTTTCATCTCGCTGATCTCTCCCTCCTCGTTGAAAGGCTCGCTCGTTGAATGGAAGTAGATGCCCCCTGAAGGCTTGATGTCTATGAGCTGGTCAATGTAGCTCGCCCCCAGTGCTGCAATCACCTTCCCTTGGTAGCTCCGGACATCACCAGCAGTCCAAACGTTTTCCTGCCTGTAGAGCTTCGTGTCCTCCTCGTCATAGTCGTCATCTTGGTACTTTCCTGACCCTTCTCTTGGCTTGTAGATTGCAATGCTCTCGTCGCTTGGCTGGGGGAGCGCAAGCGATGTATTGGCCGAAAGTGCCTGAAGATACCTTGCTGTCCTGACATCAATCAGAAGTTCCCGGTCCGTCAATTTGGCCACGTTGTATAACGTAGAGAATCTGTCCACATCCTTGTATGAATAGTCGACAAATACAAACGACTCTTTCGCTTTCACAACATAATACTTGCAAGTTTCGAGCACGTCCGACTCCCTGTTTGAGACTGTCTCGTTGATCCGCGTTCCCTCACAAAGCATGAGATCAGGCTTTGACTGCGCTGCGCGGTCTACGAATTCCGAGGTAAGTTCCGGCTTGTTTCCATGCATCCGCAGATCTCCGGAGTAGATCAGTGTTGAGTCGCTCGTTCGAATTATAAAGCCGTAGCATCCTGGAATGGAATGATCCACGTGCACAGGCTCTACTTCTATAGAGTCTACCGTAATCTTTTCGCCCGTCCTAAAATCATGGATCTCTCTACTGATTGTCCCTGAGCCACGTTCCAGGGGCCGTTTCCTGAATCCGCTGATTTCGAATTCCATGTTCGCCTGACGTTCTGCCTCGATCGAGTTGACGATGTCCTTCGCTGTTTTGCCCATCCAGACTGGTATGTCTTCCCTCAAGAACGAGATATAGTCCGCATGGTCAGAATGGGCGTGGCTCAGCAGCACTGCGTCCACGAATCCATCCTCATTCTGCGACCTTCCTGCGAGGGAGAGAAGGTCCCGCCTGTAAATCCCCTTCACGTCTGGAAGGATGCCGAGAGCGAGCAAATCTCCGACTCCGTTTGCAAGACGAGGCCTTTCCATCCAGTCGTAGAACATGGACCTCTCTTTGAAACTCTTCCCGAAGTCAAGAAAGACCCTTGTGCCCTTGTCTTCCAGCAGGATCTTGTTTCCGCCGATTTCATTGATTCCGCCGTAGAAGGTGAGAGTAGTCTTGCCTGTCAAAGTTCCTTGCTTCTCCCGCTCTAAAACCTCATATGAATCTTTCAGAAATGAACGCGCTAGGCTTTTTTGCCATCGAATCGTTTAATGGGCAACAAGGGAGATCTCACTTTGGATGGCCCGGTTGCACATTTGCTCGAATTGCGGAAGAAACCTGACGCTGAACGAGAGACTCTCGAAGAGCATGAGTCTCGCGCTTGGACTGGAACAATTGAAAGTGTATTTTTGTGCTAGCTGTGCGAACGATCTCTATGTAGAGTTTGAAGGAACTCTCTACTCCTCGGGAGAGTGGAAAAGAAAGAGAGGGGGAGATGGACACTAGAGGCTTTATCCTTTGGATCAAAAGCCCTCACCCATAGCAAAAATTCATGGGGAGAAGACACAACGCGGTGTCTCCTTTTCCTTCTCCGGGATGCGTTTTCTCAGTGCGCAAGATGTGCGCCCCAATAGGTTGAGCCCACAATAAGCTCAACCCTGTGGCCGTTTTCAATCTCATGCGTGATCGCTTCTCCTTCATTTTCAAAGGTGCGTTCACACACCTTACAGCTGTATGGCATTTTTTGGTTCCAAAAGTATTGGCCTAGGCCATATTTACGCGTTGTCGAGCCCGGATAGCAATTACTCCTCAATTGGAACTCAAAATGGCGAGCAAATGCCATTCAGATGGCATTTGTCAGGGAAACTCTCGCCAAAGATAGGAAATTTGGCTTTGACGAGTCAGAAGATAACAAATTTCCTCATTTAGCCTCGATTTCTATCGCTCTTGCACAATTTCTGCAGGAGACTCCGATCTCATGGGACAGCATAGTTTCAAAGCCCTTCGGCTACGTTCGAAGAACCCAGCGTGCAGCTTTCCTGAAATCAATGCAAAAAGAAAGCCAGCACGAGTGTATCTATAATGAGTTACGGAAGAGACCGCGGTTACGGAGGAAACAGTGGCGGATTTGGCGGAGGGAGACCTCCAATGGGTCCGAAGCCTGTAGAAGTAGGTAAGGAATACGACGTAGAAGTCACTGAACTTTCAAGACGCGGCGACGGTGTCGCAAAGATCCAAGGTTTCGTAGTCTTTGTAAAGGGAGCCAAACTGGGCGAGAAAGTTAAGATTAGGATTGAAACGGTTGGGCCGAGGTTTGCAACAGCAACCGCGCTCG
>DAIDAB010000199.1 GCA_027310845.1 bacterium
TCTTCCGCCTGACCTCTCAATTTTCCTGAGAGTAGCCTCGATGTCTTGCACTCCTACCGTGACGACCGTATGCTCGACAGGGCCACCCCTCCTTGGCATACCCCCGTTGATTGCGCCTGGCTCTTTTGGCCTTCCGTCTTCGCCAGATAGAGTCGTGCCAACCATGGTGTAATCCATATCCGGCACTGGGTTGATCTGCCATCCGAAAACTTCCGTATAGAATTTGCCCGCGCGCTTTGTGTCATCTGCAGGAATTTCGAAATGAACTACGGAGTCCATAACGGCCGCAACGAGGTTGGTCGCACTTAAAGATGACGTGAGATTTTGAGCATGTGTTTCTATAAGGCATTCTAGTGAGCAAAAATTGTAGAGGTGGCGCAAGCGCCGAGTTGTGTCTAATTACTTGCAGGCTCTGGCAGACTTGCTATTGGTAAAAGTTTCGTTGCCGTCTGATCTTGGAATCTGGTTAAGACCAATCGCGTCAAAGTCTCTGTCGAATGTGAAGATATTTGGAGCGGAATGAGTCTTGTCCAACACATACACAGAGCAATTGGTTCAGGAGCTGCAGGAGTCCCTTTCCCTGAAGAATTGCACTTCTGAAAAGCTTCCTATGCCTTAAGGCTTATTATTCGCAGGCCTTTGTGTTAAGCACATGTTAACTTCAGAGAACGAGAGAGAAAGCACTGTCTTTGATCTCGATGAAAAATACATGATTCAATGCCTTCCAAAACGGGATCACATCGCCATCTCAAAGGCGCAGGGAACAAAAATCATTGACTCGCAAGGTAAGGAATATCTTGACCTATTCTCTGGAATCTCCGTAACAAATGTAGGGCACTGTCATCCAAAAGTTGTGGCTGCGATAAAGAATCAAATAGAATTGTACATGCACATATCCAATCATTATTATAACAACGCGATGGCAACATTAGCGAAACAATTAGTTACAGTTGCGCCTCAGAGTCTTTCAAAGGTCTTCTTTGTCAACAGCGGAGCCGAAGCCGTTGATGGCGCAGTGAAACTTGCGAAAAAATACGCAACTGTGAATGGGAGGAAAGGCAACACTCTGGTTTCTCTAGAAAGTTCCTTCCACGGACGACTCTCATTAACTCTTACGCTGACCGGACAGAAAAATTTCAAGTACAAATTTGACAATTATGCAACTTACCCGGGTATAGTTCACGCCCCAACACCATACTACTATCGCGATGGGGGTGATCTCCCAGAAGACGAATTTGGAAAGAAATGTGCTGAAGACTTGGCTCACTTGCTTGATAACTACGCGCCTGGAGACATTGCAACCGTTATCATAGAGCCGATACTTGGAGAGGCCGGGATAATAGTTCCTCCCGATAGCTATCTTCCTGCGGTCCAAAAAATATGCAAAGAAAGAGAGATCACATTCATTGCAGACGAAGTGCAAACTGGTATAGCTAGGACTGGCAAGATGTTTGCTTGCGAACACTGGTCAATAAAACCAGACATAATGACCTTAGCTAAAGCCCTTGGAGGTGGTTTGCCCATCGGGGCATTCCTTGCTAGCGAGGATGTGGCCGCGGCGTTCGTAGAGGGGGATCACTTTTCCACATTTGGTGGAAATCCTGTCTGCTGTGCGGCGGCTAGCGCAGTACTGGATGTTGTGAAAGAGGAACGTCTAGCTGAAAGAGCTGAGAACACGGGCGCATACTTGATGAAACGACTGGGTGAAATGAGTGAAAAACGCGAATTGGTCGGAGAAGTGCGTGGCAAGGGGCTGATGGTTGGACTTGAGCTTGTAAGAAATAGGCGCAGCAAAGAACCGGCCACAGGTGAAACTAGTAAAATTAAGCAGGGGTTGATCAAAGACGGCTTTCTTATTGGTGTAGGAGGGCCTAACAAGAACGTGTTGAGAATACAACCACCACTAGTGATTTCAAAAGCCGAAGTTGACAGTGCAGTAGACGCGCTCGACCGGCTTCTAGGTTCTTACGCGACTCTTGAACAGTGAGGGAGAAAACGGGTTTCAGAAGAATTAGTACGAGATCCCTAGTTGTCGCGGTCACGAAGTTCTCTAAACGCGTCCTCAAATGCAGCGAGCGTCAGCTCAATGTCCTTTTCCGTATGGGCAGTCGATACTGTTATGCGCTCGTAGTTGTCAGGATGAAGGTAAACGCCGTGGTCCAGGAGGATCTGTGCCAGAAGTTTGTACTTGTTCCAATCAATCAGCAGACTTTCTCTGTAGTTGATCATCTTCTTTAGCTTTGTAAACGTCAGTGCAAACATCCCAGGAACGCCCTGCACGCAGATATCCTGCCCGCTTCTGTCTGCAATCCTTGAAAGCTCGCTCATGAGTCTATTAGTCAAATCTTTGATAACTTTGAAAGCCAGATTGTCGTTCGCCGAAAGGATTTCGAGGTTTGCAAGAGCGCCCGCGAGAACAAGAGGATTGGCAAAATATGTACCCCCGTAGGAGACCTTCCCCGGCCCTATGAGTTCCATGTACTCCTTTTTTCCCGCGACGGCCGATATTGGAACCCCTCCGCCAAGCGCCTTCCCCCAGGTACTCAAGTCAGGAGTCACTCCGTACATTTCCTGTGCCCCGCCTGGCGCGACTCGAAAGCCCGTCACGACCTCGTCGAATATTAGGAGCGCATCGTTTTGCGCGGCAATTTCTTTCACTGATTTGAGATAATCAGGACCGGGCGGGATCACGGTCGAGTTTGACATTATCGGTTCCATAATTATGGCAGCAACCTCGTTTCGGTGGCGCTTCATGATTCGCTCAAACGCCCTAAGATTATTCCAAGGGGAAACGATCACCGTGTCGAGCACGAGCGAAGGAATGCCCGCAGAATAAGGTAGAGGCCTTGGATAGTCTTCCAATCCTGCAACCGAGGGTGGCGCTTCGACGCTTATCATGGCGTAATCGTGCTGCCCATGGTAGTGCCCCTCGAACTTTAGCACCGTGTCCTTGCCAGTTGCGGCTCGGGCGATACGTATCGCATTGCTTGTGGCATCCGTTCCGTTGGATCCAAAGATGACCATATCGGCAGTTGGAACCATCTGTTTGAACTTCCTTGCAACCTTAACCTCAAGCTCTGTCGGAGTGCCAAACATGGATCCCTTCTCGGCCTGCTCCTTCAGCGCCTGAACCATCTTGGGGTGGGAGTGCCCATTGATCAGCGCTCCGTAACAGAGAAGATAATCCAGGTATTCGTTGTTGTCAACGTCAGTGAGTCTCGGACCATCGGCGGCCTTTACGTAAAGCGGATATGGTTCGTATGAAGACCAGCGGAGGATGGAGCTACATCCGCCTGGGATCAGAGCTCGCGCCTCGTCGTAAAGCGCGCCGGAGGTCGTCGTTTTTCTTGTTCTCCTCCCGACTGTTCGAGACACGGTCTCGCTTCCCTGTGGCAGGGCTGTCGAGGTGACAGGAGAAGGACTCGTCGTGGAATTCGATGTGCTTGTAGCGGGATTCGACATTTTCTATCTTCTCCCCTCTATTCTTCCATTTATTCAGGACCGACGGGCCTGCCCAGCTGTGTGATTATTGTTATGCGATTTTTTCGATCCGAGCCTCTTTCTTGAAACAACTTTCAGCTTAATCAACACGTAATTTCCTTCATTAATTCGCATTAGTTTTCTAATTTCTTCAGGTATTGTGAGCCTTCCGCCCTTGATGACTTCCGCAATGAAAGGCATTTCCTGGTCCATTGCAGGAACTTCAGTAGATGGCATTATTCTTTTCCCCTATTTTATGCAGGGCCAGAAAGGGGCAAATTGATATAAAATGCTTGCTTTAGGTATAAAAACGTACCAAAAGGACGCTTTTCACCACTTATATAC
>DAIDAB010000019.1:0-7352 GCA_027310845.1 bacterium
GACAGGTATCGCACAAGATTGTATGTCAGGAAGGTGGTACACATTCCATCTGCTGAGTCGGTGTCGTCAATACCGATATGAAAAATCCTCAAACTACTAAGCCGCATGCTCCAAGTAGACCGTCACCTATTACCCAGATCGCAACATCAATCTTTGGATCATGATATTAGTTAGTCAGGAAGGTTGGAATCTATGACTCGACAACAATCATAGTTAGGGTGGACCTCACCTTTTCAAGGCGACGGATCTTCCATGTTATCGTTTCCTTGACCTTCTCCATGGTGTCAGCTTCGATCTTGGCGACGATATCATAGACCCCATACACCACGTACACTTCCTTGACATGTTCAATGCTCCTCAGTTCCCTGACAAGTTCTTCTTCTGCGCCAAGATCTGCATTGATCAGCACGAACGCCATCGGCAAATTTTGTGAGGTCACGATTTACTTTCGTGTCTGACTCTTATTAAATAGTTTTTCTCTTGGGTTGCCCAAGTATTCTGTTGAAAGAAGTATGGTTTCGGCGATGGCCGGAAGGTTTTCAGCGTAAGGATGCCAAGTTAGTATCAAACTGGTTAGAACGGGAGTTGTTGCTTTGATTTGGAAAACGCGGGAACGGTGCCAAAGATATTCACATATGAGATGCATCAAGATGATCCAGCGAAATGCACATCTGCAAAAATGCGACGTATGGGATTCGCAAAACGCGTTTCCAGTGGACACATATCTAAGAGATCCTTGGTTCTCAACCCCGCAGCAGAAACTGTTCTTTTGAAATCGGACAGATCCAATATGCTGAGCGGTGGTTTAGTGGTGATCGACTGCTCGTGGAGCCACGCTCAGGATGTATTTGAAAGGAGATTCCGGGGTGTTCAGCGAAGGCTTCCTGCGCTCCTCGCAGGCAATCCCACAAACTATGCAGTGATTGGGAGCCTGACTTCACTTGAAGCTGTATCTGCATGCCTGTACATCGCGGGCTTCAAAGATCAGGCCGAGAGGTTTCTTGCAATATACAAGTGGGGACAAACTTTCCTCACACTCAATGGGGATGTGCTCAACGACTATTCGAATGCAAAGTCTTTGGAGGAAGTCAGAGAAATCGAGATTTCATACTTCCCATATTTGGCATAATATGGCATTCAGTGCCGGTCTTTTCTGTATCGTCAATTCAGGTAGACGGCAAGCCTTATCACTCGCCAACTAGAATCTTGAATTGGTACGAGCAAGCGAGCGGGTCTCGGAGTACTTCTGAGGAAACTCCTCTGTCCACGCGGCAAGCCATGGCGTCGAGAGACGCAGCTAGAGATGGCTGGCAACAAAACAGAAACGAAATCCAAACCGGTGAACACTATGAGGCAGAAATGCTGAGCCTGCCGGGTCGGAATGAAACGGTTGTCCCATGGGGACCAAGGCCAAACAGGGTTTAATGATAGCCGCAAGAGACCCAGGTAGGCCGCATAGCTGAATCCCGCCTAGAACAGAAAGAGGGTTATTACTTGCACGTACCTTCTCTCACTTCTCAACGTTGACAGTGGTTCTCATGAATCAGGTACCGGCGCTCCTGATTATCTCAACAAGACTTGAGTTTGAGAAGCGCAAATGGTTATCTATTTATTTAACAGTCCAGCGGTTCGTTCTGACCTAATTGTGCAAAGTCGCATAATATATTCGACATCCAAGGCGCTTACTAATGGCGCAATCGCTGGCCTCATCGCAGCAGTGGTGATGGGAGTCATTGCGTACGCGTTGCCAGTTACTGCTGCAAAGGTCCCCTTCTTTGTCGCCGTGACTGGGATGAGCGGCGCGGTTGCAACTGTGGCGGGTTGGGCTCTGAATATTCTTGCGGGCGTATTGATTGGAGCTATTTTTGGCATAGTCACAACCAAGATACAGATCCTGAGAGCGAGCAAGTTCATCAGAAGCCTGGAGCTCGGGGCCGCGGCTGGTTTCATAGTTTGGGTCGTTCTTTTCATTCCGGTTTCTCTATCTGTCAATGTTTTGTCATCATCGTTTAACGCGTCCCTTGTCGGAGCGAGCCTGGGCCTCCATGTGATCTTCGGAATCGTGATGGGAATTATTGTCGGTATGCTCTTTTTGAGATCGAGAACGTATAGATGCGAAGAGTGCGGCGCAGTCTTTTCATCGCGCGAGGCGGTGATGGAGCATGCCAGAGTTCATTTGAAATCAGAAAGTAGATACAAATGCGTCACATGCGGTGCAATTTTCAACACCGAAGCAGAGATGTCTGAGCACGCGAAGACGCACATGAGGGTTGAGCAGGTCTTCAAGTGTGATGCCTGTGGAAACAGCTTCAGCACGCAGCAAGAGCTTCTTGAACATGCCAAGACCCATGTCACCACCGAACAGATATACAGATGCAAAGTGTGCGGGGGCCAGTTCAAGGGTCAGCAGGAACTTCTAGAACACGCAAAAATGCATATCAGGGAATGAGCCTTTGAGGAGTTAGGGCATCTGCTTAGAGTCGGCCCGCCAGAGAAAATAATTCAGAGCAGTCACGTAGCCAAAGACTTTCAAAGTTCATGTGCTAGGCCCGGCCCCAATGCAAGTTGTTGAAAGGAAAAACGAAATCATAACTCAAGAGCCTAGGCAGCAGGTTTCGGAATCGAAACTTGTAGGCTCTCGAGTTCTTCGTGTCGAAGATGAAAGGCTCATCATGGGCAAGGACTCGTTCATAGATAACCTCAAGTTTCCAAATATGGTCTACGCTGGATTTGTTCGCAGTCCTTACCCTCATGCGAAAATCAAGAGAATCGATGTTTCCATGGTTGAACAGGATATTAATCTGGTCGCGATTATAATGCCAGAGGAAATAAGAGAAAAAACCAATCCAGTGCCGGTTCTCTGGAGGGTTCCGCATGCTAGACTTCATGAACATTATGCTCTGGCTCAGGGTAAGGTCAAGCATGTCGGCGATCCAGTTCTAGTGATAGCAATGCGCACCCGCGATTCTCTGGAGGATGCCATGGAGAGGATCCAAGTGGAATATGAGATTTTGGAGCCTGTTCTTTACCCCTCGAATGCAGAACGAAAACAGACAATTCACGAGGAAATTGGATCGAACGTGTGTTTTGAGGTTCCAATATCGACAGGAGACGTCGAAAAAGCGCTGCGAGACGCCAAAGTAGTGGTTTCGGGCAAGTTCGATATTTCTAGACTTGCGGCCTCACCAATGGAGACGCGCGGAGTGGTAGCCATACCAGATGGTCCACAGAGCTTTCTCACTGTTTACTCTTCCACACAATGGCCCCATGTTCTTCGCACGTTTCTTGCATCGTGTCTTAAATTGCCCGAAAATAGAGTGCGTGTGATTGGGCCAGATGTGGGAGGCGGCTTTGGTGTCAAAGGCGAGATATACGGCGAGGAAATAGCGGTGGCACTTCTCGCTCTAAAATGTGGCCTCCCTGTCAAATGGATTGAAAGTCGAAAGGAAAGTTTTCTTGCAACGACTCATGCGCGCGCGCAAAAACTTGAAGCTTGGGCAGGATTCGCTGCTGATGGGAAAATGACTGGACTCAAAGTGAAGTCTGTCTGCGATCTCGGCGCATATCTTCATACATTGACTCCTGGGGCCGGGTTCATCACCGCTATTTCCCTGAACGGTCCCTACAAGTACCCGAACTTTTCGATAGTAGCAAAAGGAGTTTACACAAACAAGGTAAGCTTGAGCGCATACAGGGGATTCGGGCAACCAGAAGCTGCATTCGTCGTCGAACGCCTAGTTTCCATGGCAGCGGAGAAGCTTGAGATAGATCCCACCGAGCTTCGGTTCAAGAACTTGATTCAGCCTTCAGACATGCCGTTTAAGACAGTATCGGGAGGAATCTACGATTCTGGAGACTATCCAGCATGTTTGAGGAAAGCTCTAGATCTTGCGAATTATGAAGAGATGATTTTACGAAGACTCGCGGCTCGAAATCAGGGAAAGTTCCGCGGAATTGGCGTTTCAATCTATACTGAGACGACAGGGTTTGCACCAGGGTTCGTGTTTGAACTCTTGGGTGTGTCGATTGGCGGATACGACAGCGCAACAGTGAAAATCGATCCGTCAGGGAAGGCAGCTGTGACAACGGGGGCATTTCCACATGGCCAGGGATTCAACACGGTTGTATCTCAGATCTGCGCAGACGAGTTAGGGCTTTCATTTGAAGATGTTTATTCGTTTCATGGGGACACGCATAGCTCTCCCTATGGACAGGGCTCCTTCGGGAGCAGAAGCGTGGCTGTTGCAGGGAGCGCGGTACTGTCCGCCTCGCGCAAGGTTCGTGAGAAGATGATTAAACTTGCAGCACACCTGCTCAAGGAAAACGATGTGTCAGATCTCGTGCCCTCCGATGGCGTCATCAGGTCTAAATCTAATCATGAAAAGCAGATAGCCATTTCTGAAGTCGCGCATGCAGCATACACTGCGCATGACCTCCCTGATTCCATGGAACCAGGTCTTGAGAGCACAGTCTATTTCAGCCCCGTTGGGCTCGGGACCTCTTACGCAGCGCACGTATGTGAAGTTGAAGTTGATTCAGAAACTGGTAGCGTGCGACTCTTAAAGCACGTTAGTGTTCACGACTGCGGAAGAGAAATCAATCCTATGATCGTGGAAGGACAGATCCAAGGCGGAGTTGCCCAAGCAATTGGGGCTTCATTGCTTGAAGAAATTATTTATGATGAGCACGGGCAATTGCTCACAGGTTCATTTATCGATTATTTGCTCCCCACAGCTGGGGATATGCCTCATGAGTTGACTGTCTCTTCGACTAGTGTGTTAACACCGATAAACCCTCTAGGCGCAAAGGGAATCGGGGAGAGCGCGACAATCATAGCTCCTGCTGCGATTGCCAATGCAGTTTCAGACGCCATCAAAGCAGATGTCAATACAATCCCTATGTCACCGGAAAGAGTGTGGAAACTGATCTCCGATAGAAGAAATAATTAGCGGTACAACTTGTCGTGCGAGCCTGTTCTAGGATACCTCTTCAAGAGAGTGTAAAGGAGTGCTTTTTGGGCATGTAGCCTGTTCTGAGCTTCCTCCCAAACAACCGATTGCGAACCATCAATCACGGATTGAGCAACTTCTTCACCCCGGTGGGCAGGGAGGCAATGCATGAAGATTGCATCAGGTTTTGCCTTTGACATCAAATCCTCGTTCACCTGGTAATCAGGGAGAAATGCCTTCATTCGTTCTGCTTTCTGCTCTTCTTTACCCATCGAGACAAAGGTGTCGGTCACCACAACATCCGCGCCGTGCACAGCCTCCGATGCATCTTCTATCACTGTGATTTCTGCTCCGGTGTCCTTTGACTTTTCCTTCGCGATCTTGAGTGCCTCGGAAAGTGGGGCATATCCGTTAGGGCATGCTACCGTCATCTTCATCCCTGAAAGCGCTGAACCTATCAATAGTGAGTTGCAAACATTGTTGCCATCGCCTATCCAAGCCACTTTGACTCCTCTCAGATTGCGCTTGAAATGTCTGATTGTCTGTACATCAGACAGAGTCTGACATGGATGGTACAAATCAGACAGAGCGTTTATCACAGGAATTGAAGCATTATCAGAGAAGCATATCAAAGTGTCATGGGAAAGGACTCTTGCTGCGATCACATGGCAAAATTGCGAAAGTGTCCTCGCAGTATCTTGAATCGATTCTCCCCTTGAAATCTGCATCTCGTGTGAATTCAGAACTACTGCATGTCCTCCGAGCTCATACATTGCTACCTCGAAAGAGACGCGAGTCCTGGTACTGGGCTTTTCAAAGATTAGAGCAAGCGAAGCACCAGGAACCTGGCGCACAAACTTGCGTGTTTTTCTTTCTGCTTTGAACACATCCGACAGATCAAGGAGGGCAGTGAATTCCCTGGGCTCAAGCTCTCCTAAGCTCAGGAGATCCTTCGGAAAGATTCTTGATTGCGTCTCTGCAGTCATTGACGTTGTCATCTTGGTATCTCTCCCCTGCTGTGTTTCTTCATCTTCATCCTGCATTCTGATATCAGATCCGTTAGTGTGGAAAAGGTTCTTGCGACTTCGCCCATTCTTATAACAACAATTGTGTCCGTGAAACAACTGACAGTGTCCTCGATATTCACGTGATTCTCTGCGATTCTTGCATAAATCGACAACACTACACCAGGAGTCCTGACTATTTCAGTTGGACTGTGTACTATGATGGCCGCAAGATCGGATTGTTCGTCAAGCACATCGTCATCATTGAATTTCTTATGGATGTCATTGAGCAACTTCTGATCGAAGACCATGGTGATTGCGCTGTTGCTCTCGGAAACTTGCAGGAATTCCTCTTGATATGTGGCCATCATGTTTCTTGCTGACTCGAGCGAGCGCTTGCTCTTCTCAACGCTGAGCTTTGCCACATCTGTCCTGACATTGACAACGCTCCTCGCCAGGACTCCCTCAATTCCCTGCTGGGCCAGCTGGAGTCGTGGCTTGACGCGTTTGACTGATGTGATGAGCGATTCGAAATTCACCTTGCGGCCGAGATCCTTCTCTACCTTGGGCTTAATGAGCCGTGCGATTGCAGTATAGTTCCCGTACTTACGGCTCAGAGCATCTTGAAGCGAGAGGTCGTTGTCTAAGACCAGTTTTACTGTTTTAGAGATTGAATCTTGATTGACCAATACAGGTCATCTATGACTGATATCTGAATGTGATGACCGAAAGTTATAAAAGCATTTTGCAGAAGTTGAGTCACGCGATAGACGCACAATTGTCCGACAAAGTGGTACTAGCATACTCCGGAGGTCTCGACACATCAGTGTCAATAAAGTGGATCAAGGAGAGGTATGGGCTTGAAGTGGTCACTTGTACAGTTGATGTAGGCCAAAAGGAAGACCTCGCGGCCATCGGTGAGAAAGCAAAAAGGATCGGCGCGGTAAATCATTATACGATTGACGCAAAAGATGAATTTGTCAGGGATTATGTCTTCAAGAGCATAAAGGCAAACAGCCTCTACGAAGGAGCGTATCCTCTAAGTACGGCATTGGCCAGACCTCTCTTGGCAGAGAAACTTGTTCAAGTTGCAGAGAAGGAAGGCGCAGTCGCTGTTGCTCACGGCTGCACAGGAAAGGGGAATGACCAAGTCAGATTCGATGTCACTGTCAAAGCAATGAACCCAAGCCTGCGGGTGATTGCGCCAGTGAGAGAATGGAATCTAAGTAGAGATGCCGAAATCAAGTATGCGCAAGAGCACGGCATACCAATTTCAACAAAGAAATCGATATTCTCGACAGACCAAAATCTCTGGGGCAGGTCGATTGAGAGCGGGCCATTGGAAGATCCTTACACCGAACCGCCAGAAGAAGCGTTCGAGTGGTGCGTTCCCCCAAGG
>DAIDAB010000019.1:7362-14788 GCA_027310845.1 bacterium
ACCCCCCCCGACAAGGCAGAGTATGTCGAGATTGAGTTCGAGAAGGGGATACCTGTAGCTGTCGATGGGAAGAAGACCGATCCGATTAATCTGATCAACTTCGTAAACTCGAAGGCAGGTCTAAACGGCTTTGGAATAGTAGATCATGTTGAAGACAGACTCGTTGGCATAAAATCGAGAGAGGTTTACGAGTGCCCAGCAGCCTTGACACTAATTGCGGCCCACAAGGATCTTGAAAAGCTGGTCTTGACTAGGCATGAACTCTCCTTCAAGTCCAAGGTTGAGGAAGAATGGTCGTGGCTCGTCTATTCAGGCCTGTGGCTGGAACCCTTGAGACTTGCATTGGATCAGTTTATCGAAGCAACCCAGTCTCGCGTCAATGGTACCGTCAGAGTGAAGCTGTATAAAGGAACAATGAGGCCTGTTGGCCGCAAGTCCGAGAACTCACTCTACCGCCATAAGCTCTCGACGTATGATGCGACATCAACTTTCGATCAAAACGCGGCCGTAGGATTCATTGAACTGTGGGGGCTTCCTTCAAGAGTGGCAAGCGAGCAACTGCTCAACTCATTGTCCCAAGCAAAGAAAGACAGACCAGCTGTTGCAGTTTCGAAAAACCCCTCCCGCCCTAAGAAGGGCGAGCATTGAACTGGGCTTGCCCTGGTTTACTTCTCCCTTTACATATGATGAGAATCGATGGTTGACTCTTTGCTTGAATCCAAGCTATCGTTGCAATCTAGGCAAGAAAGTGAATCAAAATGCTAATGCATGCCTTGAGTGTTGAAGATATGACAAAAAAGTCAGAGGACATTCTTCATGCAGGAAGGCTTGGCAAGTTCGATGAGAGTGTAGCTGCGTTCACATCCTCGATCGACATAGATCCAAGACTACTCGAAGCGGTTGTGCAGATCAATTCAGCTCATGTGCTGATGCTTTCGGATCAGAAGATTCTTGACAATTATGTTGCAAGAAGTTTGCTTCGAGCACTGCAAAGGATTCCGAGGAACATCAAGCTCTCCAAGGTCCTTGAAGATGTCCACATGAATGTGGAATATTTCGTGATCTCCTTCTTGGGCAAGGATGTCGGGGGAATGCTCAACCTAGCAAAGAGTAGGAATGATCAGGTGGCAACTGCTATCAGAATGGATATGCGAAAAGCGCTTAGCCAGATTGCACACGCATTGATAGGGATGGAATCCTCGCTGATTTCGCAAGCAAAGCGTCACGCATCAACTGTCATGCCCGGGTATACTCACCTGCAACGAGCGCAGCCCGTTACTGTGGGGCATCATTTGCTTGCGCATTTTGACGCTCTCGAAAGAGACATTCAGCGGCTGAGGCAGTGCTTCAATCGTACCAACATATCTCCAATGGGTGCAGGTGCTCTTGCCTCAAGTAGTTTCGATGTTGACAGAAGGAAAGTTGCATATCTTCTTGGCTTCGCTGGTGTCGTGGAGAACTCGCTCGATGCAGTCTCGTCTCGTGATTTTGCGACCGAAGCGATTTACGTGTGCGCCCAGATCCTAAATGACCTCAGCAAGTTTGCTGAGGAACTGGTGCTTTGGACGAGCAAGGAGTTTTCCTTTGTAGAGATTCCAGACAAGTACACTTCCACCTCGAGCTTGATGCCACAGAAGAAGAATCCTGTGGTTCCAGAGATTGTTCGGGCCAAGGCGGCCCAAGCGATCGGCGACCTCGTTGGCGCGCTAGGAATAATGAAATCCCTCCCTTTGACATACAATCTCGATCTCCAGGAGCTTTCACGAAATCTGTGGAGCACCACTGACAAAGCGCTTCATTCTCTCATTGTATTCGGAGAGATGGTTCGAAATCTCAAATTCAACGAGACTGTTCTTGAAGAGGCGACCAAGACTGATGAGGCCCTGTATGCTACGGAACTTGCCGATTATTTGGTCACCGCATTTCACCTCTCTTTCAGGGAAGCTCACTCTAGGGTCGCCTCACTTGTCAGATATGCAGCATCAAAAAATCAATCCAGCCTGTTCAGGAGCCTTGGCGAGCGTGATCTTTCGAGGATTCTCAGGGTTCCAATCACAGTGAAAGAAGTAGAGTCCCTAATCGAACCACTGCGAGTCTTGTCAAAGAGGAAAGCTCTGGGCGCACCAAACCCCAAACTCGTGATTGCTGCATGTGTAAGAAGAGAGAGGAGCCTGGTTGATCAAGACAGAGATTGGAACAGGATAGATCGCAAGCTAACCAAAGCCAGAAGGAGTCTCGATTCTAGGATTGAGAAGATTCTAGCTAACAAAGCAATGAGGATGAACAAATCAGCACAGAAAGAGGTAACTAACAAAGAAAAAGGTGAGGAGGTGAAACAGTAGAAGATGGAGGCGAAATGTTTGGAATGCGATGCATCAGTAAAAATCGAAGTTGATGCTGTAATCGGAGAGATCGTATCCTGCCCTGACTGCGGCGCTGACTATGAGGTAGCATCGCTTGGAAACGGAACTGTCACTATCAAGACTGCTGAGAGCGTGAAGGAGGATTGGGGAGAATGAACAAGCCCACAATAGGGATCTTGTATGACAGAATCAGATGGGAGGAAAAAGAGCTCGCATCAAGGCTGGAAAGCAGGGGCGCACTTGCGCAGATGATTGATGCGAAGATGCAGGTGCTGCCGCTCGACTCCTCGCGCTTTGATTCCATACCTGAGCTCGTACTGGGGCGCTGTGTGAGTTATTATCGTGGGCTCAACATCGCCTCGACCTTCGAAGCGCACGGTATCAGAATCATCAATTCAAGTGAAGTACTGGAACTTTGTGGTAACAAGCTTCTTACAAGTCAGATTCTTTCGAAAAATGGCATCGCAACGCCTAAGACAGTCGTTGCATTTTCTTCCGAATCAGCGATGCAAGCCATTGAGACAATTGGCTTTCCTTGTGTCATGAAACCGATTGTCGGAAGCTGGGGAAGGCAAGTTGTACCCATTCGTGACAGGGAAACTGCAGAAGCTCTGATAGAAATGAGAGAACAACAAGCAGATTCGATGCAGACCATATTTTACATTCAAGAGATGATCAAGAGGCCCCCTCGTGACATACGCTGCATCGCTGTTGGAGATGATGTAGTGACCTCTGTGTACAGGTACGCTGCGGATGATTCGTGGAAAACAAACGTGGCGTTGGGAGGCCGCACTGAACCTTGCAGACTCACCTCCGAGCTTGAAGACATCGTCCTCCGAGCGGCGAGGGCCGTCGGAGGTGGAATCTTGGGAGTAGATGTCATGGAGAGAGAGGGAGAGTATGTCGTCCACGAAGTCAATGGTACGGTTGAGTTCAAAGGGGCTCAAACCTCAACAGATCTAAGCATAGCAGATAGAATGGTGGAATACGCGTTATCTCTTGAGCAAATCTCTGCAGAAAAAGCAGCGACTTCGGCTCAAGCTTAGAATTTCTCTTTTCGAACATATGAGCAGAAATTTTTAATGCCCGATCGACATGCTTTCTTTCTGATCGATTTTTTTGCCAGAGACAATCACACAGGCCGTTCCACAGCTTCTAGAGGAGCAATTGATGGTCGGAAAGAGCATCAAACCCAGAAAGGACCTGCAACTTCTCAAGGGTGCCGGCCACTATACCGATGATCTAAAGCTTCCCAACATGGTTTATGCGGCGTTTCTTCGCAGCCCCTACGGACACGCGAGAATAAAGAGCATCGATGTCGCAAGAGCAAGAGAGCTCGCCGGGGTGGTCTATGTTCTTACGGGCCGAGAGACAGCTCGCAATCTTGTTTATTGGATGCAGAAACCAGGCATGCGAACACCAGAGCGTTTCTCTTTGGCCACCGACAAGGTGCGTTACGTTGGAGAACCGGTCGTAGCAGTAGCAGCAGAAAGCAGAGCGGTGGCTGAGGATGCACTTGAGCTAATCGATGTTGAATACGAGCCTCTTCCTATTGTGATAGACGCAGAAGAATCGCTTAGATCAAAGGGAGACAGTCTTCTGTATGAAGATTGGGGCGATAATGTCCTATTTCATGATGAACACAAAAGTGTTGGAACTGAAGCCGCATTTAGCGAAGCTGATTTTGTGTTCGAGGAAAGACTTGTGAGCAACAGATACTCCCCTACACCGATTGAAACAAGAGCTATCCTTGCAATCCATGATAGAAACCAGAATACACTCTTGGTATATGCGTCTACACAGTTTCCACATGTGCTGAGAACCTTTCTTTCACAAACCCTTGATTTTCCGGAGCACAGAATCAGGGTGATAGCTCCGAATGTTGGTGGCGGGTTCGGAATTAAATCAGCGGTGTTTCAGGATGAAGTCACAACTGTGATTCTTTCAATGAAACTAGGTCGCCCAGTGAAATGGATCGAGGATAGAAAGGAGCACTTGCTTATGGCGGGCCATGAGCGGCAGCAAGTGCACTATGTTCGATGCGCAGTAAAGAAGGACGGAACACTCCTCGCCGTGAAGGACCGAATTGTCGCTGATTTCGGCTGTTCGGGTACTTTTTGGACCGAGGTGCAGCCAGCGATGCTTACGTCGGCCTCGATACCTGGGCCTTATAGGATCCACAACTATGATTTTGATTTGTGGTGCATCGTCACAAACAAAGCTCCATGCGGCCCCCACAGAGGGTTCGGAAGACCTGTTGCCGCCTATGTCATCGAGCGAATGATGGACATCATTGCAAAGAAACTTGGAATGGATCCTGCGGAAATACGGCTTAAGAACATGATAGACGCCATTGATATGCCGTGGACAACGCCTATCGGCGTTACCTATGACACAGGAAATTACAAACAGGTTTTGCAACGTACTTTAAAGCTTGCGAAGTACGAGGAGCTAAGAATTCTTCAGCAGAGTCTGAAAAAAGAAGGAAGATCCCTGGGCCTCGGAATTGCAACCTATGTAGAGTACACCGCTCCATCATCGTCAAGACTTCAAGGGCCATTGGGTTGGGCGGTTGGTGGATGGGAATCATGCAGGCTCACTGTAGATCCTTCCGGAAAGGTAACTGCTCAGCTCGGAATGGCAGGCCAGGGCCAGGCTCATGAAACCGTCTTTGCCCAAGTTATCTCCGATGCGCTTGGAGTGAGATTTGATGATGTCCTGGTCAACGAAGGGGATACTCAGTATGCTCCTTACGGGTTTGGTGCCTGGGCAAGCAGAGGGACTGTCACGACAGGAGGCGCTTGCATCAAGGCTTCGAGGAGGTTGAAAGACAAGATCCTAGCCATCGCTGCCCACCTGTTGAAGGAACCTCCAGAGGACCTTCAAATCCGCGATAGTATGATTTCGTCGAGAAAGAGTTCAAGAAAGGAAATATCATTCCAAGAGGTCGCAGATGTTGCCATCAGGTTTTCGAGCAAGCTTCCTTTTGGGATGGAACCGGGACTCGATGTCATCTCGTTCTATGAACCTGATGCGCCTACAACATGCAGTTATGCAACTCATCTTGCGTTACTAGAGGTGGACCCTGAGACAGGATTTGTGAGAGTAATGAAATACTTCATCGTAGACGACAGCGGTGTCTTGATTAATCCGATGACCGCACACGGGCAAGTTCATGGTGCGCTGGCTCATGGGATAGGAGGAGCGATGCTTGAGGAGCTTGTGTACACCAGCGATGGACAGTTAGCATCTTCCACGTTCGTTGATTATCTGCTACCAACAGCCGACTTTATGCCAGAGGTCGTCGTTGACTCAATTGAGACCCCCTCGCTTACCCTGGGCGGGTTCAAGGGCCTTGGTGAGGGTGCCGCGATTCCCACTGCAGCGGCGATAACGAATGCCATCGATGATGCTCTTTCGGATTTCGATGTTAAATTCCTTGAGCTTCCAGCGAAGCCAGAGTACGTTCATAGACTCGCGCAGAATCGGTCAGTTTCAAAATAGATTTAGTTTAACCTTTGGCATTTATCTGTGCAATTATTATGCCCACGATTATTAGGGCTATGCCTGCGATCTCTTCCAGGTTAATAATTTCGCCCAAGAACAAGTAGGAAATTATCACTGCTACGCAAGGGAATAGTAGTTGGTTCACAGCCGAACGGCTGACTCCAATAAGTTTCATCCCAACGTTGAACACTACGAATGCAAATGCGGATGTCATCACTCCGAGATATAGTGTTAGGGTTAGCGCCGCCAAAGTCGTTTTCGTAAGGTCCGAAACAAGGCGACTAGTCAATACTGAAACGATGAGAGTCGTAATGATCGCAATGAGAAAGGTCATAAACGTGATGTATTCCGCGCTCAGCACTGCACCAGTCTTCGAATCTCTCTTCCCCATCAGCAACTTCGAAATGATCATGTAGCCTGCCCATGAGAATGCTGACATGATTGCTGCTACTTCTCCAAGCACAGGATTCGTTCCTGTCATCTGTGCGCCTCTTCCAAAGAAAACAATTACGAATGTTCCTAAGATTCCGAGAGTAACACCCGTGGCCTTAGCCCCAGTCATTTTTTCCTTCAGGAGAGAAGATGCTAGCATGATTGCAATGAGCGGGTAGAGAGCTACAAGAAAAGAAGATGTGTCAGGGTCCACAAAGAACACTGACAAATTCAGCAAAGTCCAGAAGCCAGTTGCTCCCAAGAAGGAAGCCAGGACCAAGAGAGCAACCACGTGTCGATCCCGTGGAAGGAACCATAACTGCTTCTTTGAAAGTGTCACGTATGCGAATAATGCTAAACTCGCAAAGACCGCTCTAAGCATCGAGATTTCATAAACGTTGTAGAAAAGAAGATCTATCTTAATCGCAGGATACGTACTTCCCCAAAGGCCGGCCGCACCTAACGTGAAGATCATTCCTAGCACATATGCGTTGGAAGAGATCCTGTTTTGCCGCTGTTTTCCGCGGTGCCCATTTTCTTCAATCATTATCTCGATTCAGATGCCCGTCAGATTCTATCGATAGGAATTCTTTGATCAGAACTAAACTCTGCCACCAAAGAACATGACTAGTAGACGCAACAAACGGTATTGTCTGATATTAACGCTGGGGTTGTAGCTCTTTTTTTATGGCGAACTCGAATGGCACCGTCAACCTTTATTATTTGGAAACTCAGAGTTCGGTCAGGATCACCATGATACCATCTTCCGAACCTAGGCTCATCGATTCCTACGGAAGAGTCGCTCGTAAGCTTAGACTCTCGGTGATCGACAAGTGCAATTTTCGCTGTAGCTTTTGCATGCCGGAGACCCCCGAATGGCTGCCGAACGACAAGGTTCTCACTTTTCAGGAAATAACAAGGCTTGCACGCATCTTCTCCGAATTCGGAGTCGATCGTATTCGCGTCTCTGGAGGCGAGCCCCTTGTGAGACAAGGGATTGAGAAACTGATTGGAATGCTCTCATCTCTGCCAAAGATTCGAAAACTTGGAATCACCACAAACGCGTTTGAGTTTGTTGAAGCTTCGAAATCATTTGGCAACCATTGCCGTACACGACCAAGGCG
>DAIDAB010000019.1:14798-18612 GCA_027310845.1 bacterium
GCTCGTGTTCTAAAGGAAGCTGGACTTGATTCCGTGACAGTCAGCCTTCACAGCCTGAGAGCTCCTCGATTCGCTGTTGTCACCCAGCGAGACGCGCATACCAAAGTTCTCGAAGGTATTAGAGCAGCCAAAGATGTAGGAATCGACAGTATCAAGATAAACTCGGTAATTATCAGAGGATATAACGATGATGAAATTCTTGATTTCGCTGCGATGGCCTACAAAGAGGGCCTGAACGTGAGGTTTATCGAGTACATGCCATTCGATGGGAAGAAAACTTGGGGTATTGATAAAGTCGTGTCTGGCGACGAGATTCTCCGCAGGATACAGTCAAGATATCAATTGATTCCCTTAGAGCGGGAACAGGGTAGCACCGCAATGAACTATAGATTTGTTGACGGCGGAGGAGAATTTGGAATAATCACTTCAATCACGAAGCCATTCTGCAGTGACTGTGACAGATTAAGGCTCACAGCAGATGGAAAACTGGTACCATGCCTTTTCGACAATCACGAACACGATGTCGGGGCACTGCTGCGCAATGGCTCAACCGATGAAGAGATATCAACGTTTTTGGTAAAGAGCGCCAAACTGAAGGCTCCCGGTGTGCAGTCGCTACTTGAGGAATCCATGAACTTGAAGCATGTGCGTCCGATGTACAAGACTGGGGGATGAGAATCCTTGGTCGCTCCGATTAAGTTGTTTCGTCAAGTCTGCTCTTCTGTTATCAAGTTCCACTGAATAGATTGGATGCCGATATGAGATTCGTGATGTCAGCACAGAAGAAGATAGCTTGCATTGTGCTCGCTGCGGGCATGTCAACAAGATTTGGAGGAGTCAAGCAGCTTGCGCGAGTCGGTGGAGAGTCGCTTATACAAAAAGCTCTAGATTCTGCCAACAGATCCAAAGCAGACTATGTATATCTCGTAGTTGGACACGATGCATCCGAAATCGCTGGAAAAGTCGAGATAGGCCGGGCCGAAATTGTATTGAACAAGGATTTCAGAAAGGGACTATCGAGTTCTCTGAAGGCTTCAATTTCTAACCTTCCGGAAGACTGCGTGGGAACACTTTTCATGGTCGCAGATCAACCTTTCTTGCATTCAAAACAACTTGACCAAATGATTGGCACTTTCGTGAGACACAAAGATAGAATCATAGCACTCGCTTTCGAAGGTGAACCAAGGAATCCTGTTATTATTCCAAGAGCACTTTTCCCAGAGATACTGAATCTCAAAGGAGACACTGGTGCAATAGAGATCGTGAGAAGCCACAACCAAATACTAACGCTGATCGAAATGAAAAATGAAAAAATCTTTTTCGACGTTGACACTAGATCAGATCTGGAAGAGCTACTTTCAATGAAGGCCTGATACCATCATGGAGACAGTTGTCAAAAGAAAGACAGGGAGTGAAGAAGACGAACCTCTTGTAGTCGTGGTGTCGCATCGAAAAGATGCCGACGGCCTCGCATGCGCCGCGCTCATACGGTTCATGACTGGCGCACAGGTTTTTCTTACCGATTACTCCGACATGGTTGAGACACTTTCACATGTTCCAAGAGCCGGCGACGTTTTCATTTGCGACTTGGGCCTCAATAAGACCACATTCCCAGATTTCCTAATTCAAGTGAATAGATTGAAAGCATTCGGGCAAGTCCACTATATCGATCACCACCCTTTAGATCCTATATTCATGGCAGAGCTCAACAAGTTAGGGATTGACCTTTACCACTCTACTGAGGAGAGTGCAGCTATGCTTGTGTATAGGAAATACGAGGAAAAGCTCTCAATATCCCCACATATGAAGATCCTTGCCTGCTGCGGCGCCATCACTGATTACCTTGACTTGCAGCCCTTCGCACGAAAGATGATTTCACTGTTCGATAGACAGTTCCTTCTTTACGAAGCGGTGCTACTTGCTTTCTCAATTGCGATCATCGGTAGGGATGGCTCCCAAAGCAATTCCCATCTCCTTGAGATTGTTGAGGACCTCGCGAGTGAGAAGCTTTCTCATGAGATCACCGATGCGGCGGCATATGCTCAGGAATTTGCCTCGCACTCCGCCGCACTTATAGAGAAGGTCAGAAAGGAGGGAAAACGAATGAAGAATTTTGCTTACTTCAAGACGCAAGAATCATCAACTGGGAATGTCGCGAATTTCCTGATTGGTGCTTTCGGAGTACCAGTCGGCGCGGCCTTCCGTGAGGAAGAACCTGGCTACTACGAAATCTCGATGCGTGCGAGCGAGGAATCAAAGCATGACCTCGGCAAGATAATGGGGATGATCTCGAATATCTTCGGCACTTCAGGCGGAGGACACCCACGTGCGGCTGGAGCCAGGATCAAGGTTGCCCAGTTCGACGAATTCCTGAGTCTTCTTGATGAAGAGCTTTCAAAGCCGTCACAGAGCGATCTTACTTGACGCAAGGGAGTGTAACCAGTAAGAATCGCAAGGCCGCCAACTTCTCTGGATTCTTGATAGTCGCCGGTTCCATGTGTGCCATGTTCCTTCTTCCCACAGATCTTTTCCTCCCAGCAGCATTCCTCTCGACTACGTGCATGATCTTAATCACGTATAAATTGACCAGGTACTCTGGACTTTTCAGACCTAGATGGCGTAACCTAATTGTTGGAGTCATATCTGCGGGAGGGCTGTACGGGTTATTCCTGATCGGCAACTATGGCATCAAAGCACTGCACCCTCTTGGTATTTCCTCTTCCAGTGAGACATCGATTTATTCACTAATTGCGTCGCATTCCCTTTTTTTGCAAATTGCAATACTTGTCCTTGATGCGCTCGGATACGAATCATATTTCAGAGGTTCGCTCCAGAACTATTTTCTCGCAAGGAAGGGAAGGAGTCTTGCCATAGGCGCAGTCTTTGCTTCGGCCTTTGTTGATGCTCTAATTCATCTTGTCACCTTTAATCCGCTGTGGGTAATCACGACTTTCATAGTGGACTCGGTGTGGGGGGTTACATACTATTATGCGCAAGATCTCTCCGCAAGCGTCGCAAGCCATTTAGTTTGGGATGTCATGATATTCATCCTATTTCCAATAAAGTAGGTTCGAGACATAGCGATTTGCAATTTGGGTTAGTAGAAAGCAGAGTTTCCTGATGCGCAAGGCCTAATAACTAGTTGGCTGAATCGGGCAGATCAGTGTTCAGGGAGCGCGTGAATGTCAGAGACTTCCTGACCGGCGCGAACTATACATATCGACTGCTACGTCGGGGAAAGTCAGACTTTGGAAATTCAAGAAACTCAAGCTAAAGATTTGGGAACCAACTGCGTGGATTGCGCGAGATACAAAACTCTCGGAGAGGTATGTGTAATTGAGCATGGCAAAAAGTTTCTTTGGGAATTCTGCCGTGACTTTCAGCCAGAGGTGAAGCTTCCAGATTATAACGAACTCATGCGTACAGTGAAGAAGGAGATAGCGCTTGAGCGCAAAAAGGCCAAAGAAAAGAAAAAACGCGAGAGGGCAGTTCGCAGAAGGGAGAAGGAGAATGCCTTGAAGGCGAAGAAGAAGGCAAAGAGAGCAGGATTAAAAGCGAAATCACTCAAGGAACACTCCAGGTCGGGGGCAAGAAATAATACTAAATCTGGACCAGCAACCAAATCGAAAGAGAAAAATTCGAGGAAAAGAAGAGCGCGAAGGGACTCTATATCGGATATCGATACCGTTGCTGGAGAAAGCCATGCTGACAAAGTTCAGGCACCAAGTAAACGAAGTCGCGGAAAAAGCATAGAGTCTCGTAGACCTGAACATCTGAAAGATACTCTGGCCAAATTGGCAAACAGGAGTACTGT
>DAIDAB010000001.1:0-7804 GCA_027310845.1 bacterium
ATCGCGGATAATGATGAAACGAAGATTTGGAAGCTCTTTAACGTTGTCAACCCATCCTGCGATGGTGACTTCCTCCCCTCTATGTTGCAACAGTTCGTTGGTATAGTGTGTCCTAATCAATTATTAAGAAAACCCTCCATGAGTACTGATTCCTTTGTCGGGAGATCTTCGGGTCCTTTTAAGCGAAAAGGGAAATCTGAATCACTGTCTTTCGAATTCGACCATGAGATCCATCGCACGGGTATCAAGTAGTATCTTTGCTATCTTATCCGTATCGTGCGGAAACCTCTCGGTCTTTCTTCCAGGAATCACAACTTTGGTAAGCTTGCTTCCATCTGGAAGCCACACAGTGTTGACGTTGGCAATCCTCACAGGATAGAATAGGTCCTCGAGCTCCTTTCTAGCTGTTGTGTCTGCTTCGGTGAGCCACACTTTCGACCCCAGAGTATCTTGAAGGCCCTTTTGGAGCATGGGATCGCGCCTTAGTGGGGCAAGAGACCCAGGTTCCAGAACTAGCAAGTAGTCTCCATCAACTCTATTTGCTTTCACCAAGCTCATCTTAGAAATGCTCTGGTTCTTTTCTGCAGCTTTTGTGAGTTTAATGGAAACCTCCACATCGGTGTCGCTCAATTGACCAGATCTCAATTTTGAGTCGCACTGTGGACAAAGGACCCCTGTGCGGGCGTCAAATGAGCAGATTGGTGTTTTCACTTTCTATGCGTTTGTACTTTCGGGATTTATCCCATTAAAAATCTGATGGTGTCAGAGTATCATTTTCGGGCTCATTGGTGATTGAAAGACTGCCACTACTTTGAAGCCAACGCATTCTTGATTAGAGTTGGTATATCGGACGGAAGCTGGGCGACACCGACACCAGCTGATTCAAGTGCTTCTATCTTGCTATCCGCAGTGCCAGCGCCCATAGAAATTATTGCACCTGCGTGACCCATTCTCTTTCCAGCTGGGGCTTGTCTACCGGCAATGAACGAAACCATTGGTTTCCTCATTCCTTTTTGCCTGATTCGTGCTGCAAGCCTTTCTTCCGCGTCTCCCCCAATCTCCCCAATAATGACAATAGCTCGCGTTCCCGGATCATTTTCAAACATGTCGACGACCTCAAGGACATCTCTTCCGATGATAGGATCTCCCCCTATTCCAACCGCAGTGGATTGCCCAAGCCCGGCACGAGTCAGGACCCAAGCGATTTCATATGTTAGTGTACCGCTTCTTGAAACCATCCCAATGTCTCCTTTGGAGAAGATGTGACCTGGCATGATACCGACTTTGCTCTCACTGGGAGAGATCAACCCTGGGCAATTAGGACCAATAACTGTGACTCCTTTGTCGCGAGCGTAATTGATAAACTGGAGTGAATCTTGAACTGGTACATGCTCTGTGATTGTAACCACGAGTTTGATCCCTGAATCTATCGCCTCGTATACTGCGTCTGAAGTGTAAGCGGCAGGGACAAAGATTATACTTGCGTTGATCTCCGCATGCTCTGTGATAGCCTGTCTGACGCTGTCATAAACCGGGACGCGATCGACTCTTTCTCCTAATTTTCCCGGTGTCACTCCAGCCACAACTCGAGTTCCGTACTCGAGCATGGATAGAGTGTGCGTCTTTCCCTCTCTTCCAGTCACACCTTGAACTAGAACGTTCGTTGATTTGTCGACAAGGATTGTCAGGCTTCATGCACTTCCTAGCTACGCGCCTCGTGCGCTAGCTTAACAACAGACTGTGCTGCAGTTTCCATTGAGTCAAGGTACTCTATCTTGTACTCCGCCAGGATCTTCCTGCCTTGTTCTTCGTTTGTTCCTACCATTCTGACAGTAAATGGAACCTTAACCTTTGACTCACTAAGAGCTCTCACTAATCCTATGGCTACTTCATCACACTTTGTGATTCCACCTAGGATGTTGACAAACACAGCCTTGAGGTTTTGTTGCTCGAGGCATATCTTGACCGCTTTATGGACATCATCCGCCCTAGATCCACCGCCCATGTCAAGGAAGTTTGCAGGTTTCCCACCAAAATATGCCACGACATCTAGCGTGGCCATTACGAGTCCTGCTCCGTTCCCTATGATGCCGATGTCTCCATCGAGCTGGACAAACGCCAGTCCCTGCTGCTGTGCCTCCCTTTCAAGAGGCGCCAATTCTTCGTCCATCTGTTTGTACTCTGGATGCCGGAACATTGCGTTATCATCAAGAGTTATTCTTGCGTCAAGAGCCACGAGAGATCCGGTCGTTGAACTAATAGCAAGCGGATTCGATTCCACAAGGTCCGCATCAATGCTCTTGAAGATGTTGTAGATCTTCAAACAAATTGACGTGAACTCATTCGCGTTCTTCTCACTCAGTCCAATTGAAAACGCAGCATCACGAGCTTCGAAATGATGCAGTCCGATTATGGGATTTATCTCGCGTCTGAATATCTTCTCTGGCTTTGTTCTTGCTAGCTCTTCGAGATCTATTCCACCTTCGGAACTCGCGATGAGTGCAATCTTTCTCCTGGCTCTATCAACCGTAAACCCGAGATAGAGCTCTTTTTGCGATTTGACAGCTTCAACAACAAGCACAGAGTCCACTCTGATTCCCTTTATGACTGCACCAAGGAGGTTCTTGGCAATTTCATATGCTTCGGAGGGATTCTGAGCCATTTTGACTCCCCCTGCCTTGCCTCTACCTGCTACCAGTATCTGAGCCTTGACAACCACCGGCTTTCCAATTTCTTCGGCGGAGCGTTTCGCCTCTTCAGGTGTCCCGCAAAGTGACCCACTTGGAAGCGGAATGCCTTCATTCCGGAAGAGCTCCCTTGCTTGGTATTCGTGGATCTTCATTCCAAAAAATCTCTTCCGAGGGCGAGGTCTGTGTATGTAGAAGAGAATAACCATTTAAAAGTTAAATCCTGCGCATTAGCCGAAGACACTCCTTCAATCAATTACAATGGACATCTTGGGATAGTGAAACAAAATGCCAATTACCGATGCAACAAAGAAACAAATGGCGCAGAAGAGGAGACTCTTTTTCAAAATATGCTTGCGGTGTGGAAGTAAGAATCCGATAATGGCGACGAGATGCCGAAAATGTAAATCGGAAGCTCTGAGGCTGAAAAATAGGGCGCTCGGAGTCAAGAAGTAGACTAGTTCCTTTACACTTTATTATCCGGTTGCTACAGCGCTAGACCACGGCGGGCACTGGGCGTGTGGTCCAGCTGGTCTAAGACACCGCTCTCACACAGCGGGAATCGGCGGTTCGAAATGCTCTATTGGAGCACGAATATCCGCCCACGCCCACTTTTCCATCTATCCAGACTTGTCAACGGCTGGAAACACTTCCTGGAGTGGTCTCGTAAATCGGTATCAAAACCACATTAGCCCTCTTGGATACATCGATACGGTTCGCCAGACTGGATCTTCCATGAATTCGTCAGCAATCCTGAGACCTTTGGACTTGGATATTTGATTGCTTGCGCAATAGAGATGACTAGTGTAAGATGGTGCAGGCCTTCGTTGCTTTTGAAGAAAACTAGTAAGAAATCTCTCAGCGTCGCCAACTAATTCTATCAATTTAACGCGTAATGAACTGAGCATGAATTGTTTGAATGAGCAGTCCTTCGTAGTGCCGATCTGCTTGTAGCGAGTTACATTGCAGCCGAGAACATCCATATACGCAGCAAACGCTGAATCAACATTTCTTGCTTCGATCCCGACATGATCAAAGCGTTTGAGAAAGCTCATGGTTCCGCTGGGAGAAAGCGGAACAGAAAAGCAACGCGCTTTTTCACTGCGCGACCTGCTTCGCCGCTTCTTGGGTTTCCTTCTTTGCTTTGAATGAAAGGCCACATCCGCAAGAAGCGGCAGCATTCGGGTTATCAACCTTGAACCCCGAAGTCTGAAGTGTTTCCTCGTAGTCAATGACGGATCCACGCAAGTAAATGAGGCTCAACTTGTCGACGATTACCTTCACACCGTTAGATTTCACGACGGCGTCATCAGCCCCTACGGTGTCGTCAATTGACATTCCGTAAGACATTCCTGCACATCCTCCTCCGGAAATATAGAGGCGGAGGCCAGCGTCAGGTTTGCCTTCTTTTTGCAAGAGTTGTCTCACTCTGTCGAGAGCCCTGGAAGTGATACTAATTTGTTCTGAAGGCCCAGCGATGAGAGACATAACAGTTGCCTACCTAAAGTCTACAGGCTCATTAAAGGATATATCCCTTTTGGATCCGGAAAACGGTCTTCATGCACGTTGCGGAGGATTGAGTGGCACAGTCTCTTCTCTGAGCCTGTCTTTGGTAACATACACAAGATCAACGCCATCACCACTCTGAACGTCACGTTTGATAGCGGCCCTGATCGCCTTGACTCCAAGCTCAGTTGCCTGCTCTTCAGTCATGCCCTCTGTGTAACCATTTTCAACAACACCAATTGCTATCTCAGCTCCAGATCCAACAGCAGCATAATCATCTGGAATCACTGATCCAAGTGGATCCAGAACATAGATCGAAGGTTTAGCATCAACGCCTCCGAGCATGACCTGAGTTATGAAAGGAATGTATCTTCTTTCAAACATGATAACTGAAAGAAGTTTTGCAACCGAGTTCGCCGGCATAGGACGCCTAATCTCGAGCTCTCTGATCTTGACATAGGATTGGAGTTCCTTGATCAATATCTGCATATCACCAATCATTCCAGCGCAAGCAGCGCCAACCTTGTCGGTAACCTTGAATGTCTTCTTTCCGGTCTTGCTGACCACAAAACTTCCGAGAGTTACCCTCCTCTCTGCTCCCAACAAGACTCCGTCTTTGTAAGTGATGCCTACGACGGTCGCTCCAGGAATGTAAGCCTCATTGAATGCCATAATCTGCACAACTGAAACATATTTCTCCTGGCTGGTTAATTAGACTTTTCGGCAAGACCCGAAAGGAGCACCTCCCAGTTTCCCTTTTCTTTGTCCTCACGAATCTCGTGTTCACATCCTGTAAGTTTCCGGGATACATCGAGATTGGTTCTGAGATGCTGTGTTACCCTTGACGTCGAGAAATGGCTCTTTCCAGGGATACAACTTAGGAAGGTCACGATCATGTCCGCGAGATGGGCATCTACGTTAGGTCTCGTCCTTAATTCGGAGAGATAGGCTTGAGCCGCGTCAGAACCCACTTGTTCAGATCGTTTTCCGCGCTCACCCAGAACATCTGATCCAATGTAACTAGATTCAGACTGCGAGCAAACGAGGACCGAAGTTCCTGGAGAAAGCGCTTCACCTTTGAAATCTAGCTCGCCACGAATATTGGTTATTCCTGAGGCATGCAGAATTTCCTCTGCGGATGACAGCTGTCTACTACTGATATGTTCCGGTAGATTCCTCGAAACACTGATCACAGAAACTTGGGCTTCGACTCGTGTTTCGGGAAAAAAAAGCGGTCGAACCGAAGACTTTGAACCCATAACCTTGAGCAGCACTCTGCCGCCCCCTCTCGGATAATATCCACGCTGTTTGAGCTGAATTGATAGGTTCCCGCCCATCTCGCGATAAGCAGGAATAGCGACTCGGTCGATGTAGTCCACAGTCGGACTTGCAGACACCTCGGTACCTCCGATGATTTCCGCCTCAAGATCAATCTCTCGGAGCATCGCAATGGGAATGAGTGTTTGGGCGATGAGAGAAATGCTTCCAGCAGTGCCAGTATCGATTCGCTTTGACACTTTCTTAGAAATCGCTCCGGGGATGAGTTCTATCTCAGTGGAACCAATTTTCCCTCCTTTGAGAACGGCATTTGAGATCTCGGCTGACGCCGAGATTGCATTGAGATGCTGCGGTCGAAGGCCTGGTTCCCTTCTCCCAGCGCGTATGTTGTATATTCTTACGTTCTTGCCGAGTATACAGGCAAGGGAAACAGCGGTTCGCAGAATCTGTCCACCTCCTTCGCCAAGAGACCCATCGATCTCGATTAGTTCCATCGTGACTATCCCAGAGAATCAGGGAACCGCGCGCTCATGTTTTTAATATAGCGTCGGCACGTGAGGAAACCATCCGAATAAGAAAGTAGATGAATTGCAGGTAATGATGCCAGTAGGTCTCTTTATCGGGCGTTTTCAACCATTTCACTATGGACATCTCTCCAGCGTGAAGTTCGCAATGGAGCGTGTGAAACAGCTCTACATCCTTGTGGGAAGCTCACAAAAAAGCCACGAGTCTAAGAATCCGTTTACCGCTGGTGAGAGGATTTTGATGATCCGAGACGCCCTAATCGACGAAAAGATAGATCCGTCGAGATTTTTGATCATTCCGGTTCCAGACGCAATTGGACATTCGGTGTGGACCGCGCTCATTGACCAAGTGGTTCCGAGTTACGATGTTGTGTTTTCAAACGACCGGCTGACTATCCAACTTTTTAATGAGAGAGACGTAGACGTGATCGAGCCACCCCTTCATGATCGCATGAAGTATTCCGCGACGGAAGTAAGGCGCAGAATCAGTATGCACGAAGACTGGAAGCCATTGGTTCCGCCGGCTGTCAAAAACATAATCGCTCCAATCATAGAAAAGGGGCGATTCAACGGTCTTGATTGACAAAAGGTTATCTCTTAGCACATACATCCACACAATCGGTTGAAACTCGCCGAGTGCTTCGCACTTCGGGACATTGTCTTCAAGCTAGATGTTCGAGTTCGCTACTTCGGATTCCTGGATAATCGCCAGGGAATGATAGTGAGCGATCTTCGCAAAGACTACAGGGGCCATCCAGCAGAAAACCAGCTGATCAGGGACCTCACTTTCTTCAAAGGAGCAATGGCCTCATGGGCACTTTATTTTGGAAGCGTTCAATACTCATTGGTTAGTCATGATTCTTTCAAGATCATAATGATCCCAGTGGAATCGGGTCTTGCGATAATTACAGCAGAACCAACTCTTCCACTTGAGTACGTCGAACGCATATCTAACGAGATTCGAGCAAGACTAGCATTGGGCAAAGTTTAGAAACTCGCAATCAGAGCGAAATCTCATCCCTCGTGGTTTTGCTGTTTGAAGAAGCTCGTGATGGTTCCCGGTCCTACAAATGTTCCAGATCGTGTAATGAATGCGATGCTTGAATCTATAATCAATCACAGAAGCGAAGAATTCACTAGGCTTTACAAGAGTATTCAATCTGGTTGCCAGTATACTTTTCAGACCAAGAATGAAATCGTAGTTCTCTCGGCCTCGGGCACAGGAGGTGTGGACGCAGCAGTAGGCTCAGTTCTCGCACCTGGAGATTCGGTGGTTATTCCTGCGTTCGGCGAGTTCTCCACTAGGTTAGGAGATTCAGCACGTTACGTGGGTGCCAATGTGCTCTCTCCTGAGGCACCGCTTGGGGCAGCTCCTGCCCTTGATGTTGTAGAAGATGCAATGAAGAGCGCAAGTAAGCCGAAAGCATTGTGCGTCGTCTACAACGAGACATCGACTGGCGTGACGTGGAGAAGACTCAAGGAACTTAAGGAAATTGCTTCGAAATATGGCGCACTTTTCATGGTTGACGCCATCAGTGTCCTAGGAGGAGACGAACTTCCAGTAGACAAATTGGGCGTTGATATTTGCATCGCTGGCACCCAGAAATGCCTTGCCGCGCCTCCGGGCGGAGTGGTACTCTCTTTCAGCGAAGAGGCGAAGAAAGTTATTAATGGGATAAAGCCACGTACTCAGTCTTTAGATATACCACGATACTTCAAATTCGCGGAGCACGGAGAGACCCCATTCACCCCGTCGCTTCCGATCTTCTTTGCGCTAGACGAGGCGCTGAAGATGATAAGGGAAGAGGG
>DAIDAB010000001.1:7814-27482 GCA_027310845.1 bacterium
AGAATAAGACGACACGAAGTCTGCTCCAGGGCATTTTATGCGGCATTCGAAGAATATGGATTAAGGCCATTTGCAGAGGAAAATTGCAGATCGCACACGGTGATCGGGATTCTCTATCCTCAAGGCGTAGATGACGGAAAGTTTAGGACACTACTTTCGGAAAAGTTCGGAATTCTTATTGCTGGTGGATTCGGCAAAATGAAGGGACGCATGTTCCGCGTGGGATCGATGGGAATAGTCGACGAAGCCATCGTCACAACGACTGTGAATGGTATTGCGCAAGCATTGACCCAACTTGGGCATAGGTGCGACGCCTCTAAGGGACTCTCTGCGGCATGGAATGAGTTGAGCGAGCTTCCCAAAGCATAAAGATTAAAGCAGAAACTCTGGAGAGTATTCTTTGCAATGCCTTTGGAAAATGGAACACTGATTATTGCCGATTATACTGCTCGAATCAAGGACACTGGTCAGATTATTGAGACAACGAGGAAGGCCGACGCTGAGAGCGCTGGCAACGCTGATCCAACGAGGACTTACGAGCCTCGTTTGATAGCCGTCGGGGAAGGTTGGGTCCTTAAGGGATTGGATGAAGCCCTCTCGAACGCTGAACCAGGGCGAACGCTCGACGTCGAACTCACTCCTGACAAGGCGTTTGGTGCTAGAGATCCGAGCAAGGTCTCAAGGATTCCCATCAGAAAGTTTGGTGAGAAGGCAAGTGATCTTTCAGTGGGGGCAGAAGTGGAGGTTGACAACAGAGTGGGAATAGTGAGGTCACTCGAGTCAGGACGTGCCATCGTGGATTTCAATCACAGGTACGCTGGTAAGACACTCCTATACAATGTTGAAATCAAGGAAAGACTTGATGCAAAGGATGCAAAAGTCGAAGCATTGATCAGGCGAAGGCTTCCTATTGAAAAGCCGAAACTGAAATTTGATGCCTCTGACAGCGCTATCAAGATCGTAATTCCCAATGACTACTTCCTGCTCGAAGGGCTGCAGATAATCAAGAGAGCAATTAGCACCGATCTCTTCAAATTCATAAAGCCGCTTGAGAGTGTAGAATTCTTAGAGAATTACGAGAATGCTTCAGCAAAAAAGGAGGAGGCAAAGACAACCGAAGCCCCCAAAGAGGAACTCAGGCAGGCAGAGGAAGCGCCAAAGAGCGAGGAACCAAAGCACGAAGAGCAGAAAAAGGAAGAAGCTCCGGCTAAAAGACCCGAGCACAAACAGCATCCGAAACCAAAGCATGGAAAGAAAAAATCAGGTCGCCGCAAGTAAGCTAATCTTAATCAAATCACTCTCGCAGCTTGTGCAAGTTCGGACGCCGAGCCCTCTGTAAGTTTCACTTCATCAAGTATCGTGTATCTCTCTTTTCTAATAGTGCGCGCTAGGACGAGGGCTTTTACTATCTCCTCCTTAGTAGCGCCTATCTGAGTAGCCTTAGTCGGGGCGCCTATCGTCTCTAACGCTTCCCTGATGCCTTGATAATCAATGCCTTGAAGTTTTGCCATCATGATCGTGCCCATTCCACACTTTTCACCATGCATCCCTTTGCCAGGGGCAACGATGTCCATCGCATGAGAAAACAGATGCTCGGAGCCACTGCATGGTCTACTGCTGCCCGCGATTCCAGCTGCAACTCCAGAGCTGATGAGTGCTTCGACGACGACGCTAAAGCTCTCTTTTTCCATGGAACCGATTGCCTTTGCGTTGTCCATCACCAGGTTTGCTGACAGCATGGCTAGGTTTGCGGAATATCTCCCAAAGTATTCTCCAGTTTTTTCATGCGCAATCTCCCAGTCTCGCACAGCAGTCTTCTTAGAAAGTAGATCACCGCAACCGCTGATCAAAAGATGCTTTGGCGCACGCGAAATCACAGAAATGTCTGCAACTATCGCAATCGGAGGCTTTGCGATAATCGAATATGGCCGTCCCATTCCTTTCACTGAGCCAAATGGGCTTGAGATTCCGTCATGAGAGGCGCTCGTCGGAATGCTGACGAAAGGCATCTTCGATTCAAAGGATGCGAGCTTTGCGATGTCAATTGACTTTCCGCCTCCGACCCCTACCAGAAACTCTGCCCCGATTTTATGAGCAATCTGAGCAACTCTCTCAACTTCCTGAAAGGTTGATGCGCCCACCAACTCCCACTGACAAACAAAGCCCGAGTTCGCGAGAGCTGAGCTGAGATTTTTCTCCAGAACTGCCTTTACATTTGGACCGGAAATTACAAGCGCTTTTGGTCCGAGCTCAAGCTCCTTAATTACCTCGCTTACTCTCGAAATAATTTCCGTCCCGACAACAACGCGCCGAGGAAGCTCCATCACATGCATCTGCAATACTTGTTTCACGCTTCAGGATGGAAACTTCGATTGCGGAAAGTTATTTAAAGGACTTTTCGCCCACCTAATCAAGCCGGCATTCTGACTGCAAAAGACGCAAATCCTACGTGCAGACGGAAAAGACGAAAATAACTTTCTTGCGGGTGCTGGAACGAGTTGGTAATTTGTCTCACAGAATGAATAACTTGAACAATGTCCCAAACAGGGAAGACATGAGAGTAAAGGTAGACGCGCTAAAGTACCATGGAACCACAACAGTCGCGATGACTTGCACAGACGGCGTCGTCCTATGTACTGATACGCGAGTCACTGCGGGCTACATGTACATAGCTCATAGGAGAGGCAAGAAGATGTACATGATCGATACACATGTCGGAGTGACGATTGCAGGAACAGTAGCCGACGCGCAGAACGTCGTTGACACCCTCAAGTACTACGCAAACATTTACAGGTTGGAAAATGAATCTCCTATCCCTATCAAATCCCTGGCGCGCATAGCAGCAAACATCTTTTTCTCCCAAAGGGCATATCCAATGATAGCTGACTTTCTAATTTGTGGAGTCGACGAAGAGGGACCATCAATCTACAGCGTTGACTTCTTTGGGGCAAATACTAGTGAGACCGCCGTCTCAACGGGTTCGGGCTCTCCGGTTGCCTATGGTATTCTTGAGGACGAGTACAGGGCGGGCATGACTGTAAAGGAAACGATACCAATCGCAATCAAGGCAGTGAGTGCTGCGATAAAGCGCAATGCTGGAACTGGTGACGGTTTCGATGTCGCCGTGGTAACTAGAGAAGTCGGTTACAGAGAACTCTCCCGGGAGGAGAAGAACCAGCAACTGCTTCTGATTTCCGGTAGTAGAAATTAGGTTTGACTGAACGGCAAAGCGCACAAAGCGTAACAAGCATAATCCTCAACCATATTCCAGCCGAAGCTGAGATCACCAGAGTTGAGTATGAGGGGCCTAGGATAGCTCTTTACACGAAGAATCCAAAGTTCCTCCAACAAAACGGCTATATCGTCTCAGACGTCGTGAACATGGTGAAGAGGCGCCTCGTCCTTCGTACTGACAAGTCTATCCGCAAGGACGAACAGGAAGCCCAGTCCATAATCATGCAGAACGCGCCAGAGGAAGCAGGAGTGCAAAGTGTTTTCTTTGACTCCGCCTTGGGAGAGGCGATATTAGATGCGAGGAAGCCACTAAAGCTATCACCGGAGAATGGCTTCAATCCAATAGAAATAACAGACAAGACGGGATGGAAGATAAGGATCAGAAAGCATCCGCACATCCCATGTCAGAGCATTCAGAACATAAATTTCGTATTAGGGCAAGCAGTCGCCGAGCGCTCGCGTTTTTTCAAGGAGGTCGGAGAAAATATTTTCCGGCCTAGGCTCCGTGAAGACTCCGAAATCAGCCTAATGACTCTGGGGGCTTTCGAGGAGGTTGGAAGGTCTTCCATAATAGTTAGTACCTCAGAGAGCAAGCTCCTTCTTGACTGCGGGATCTCTCCTGGCGCGAAGAATTCATGGAATGCCTATCCTCGGCTCGATTGGGCAGACATTGAACTTGACGAACTCGATGCTGTGATCATTAGTCACGCGCACCTAGACCACAGTGGATTTCTTCCCGCGCTATACAAGTACGGTTACGACGGACCTGTCTATTGTACTGAACCTACTCTTCCACTCATGACTTTACTTCAAGGAGATATGGTGAAGATCGGCCAATCAGAGGGCTCCCGCCTGGTCTATGATCAGAGAGATATACGCGAGGTCATCAAGCACGCCATTACTATTCCATACGGGCTTGTCACTGATGTCGCTCCGGACGTCAAGCTTGTGTTCAATAACGCCGGGCATATCTTGGGGTCGGCCACGGTTCATCTTCACATCGGCGAGGGAGCGCACAACATTGTTTATTCGGGAGATTACAAATATGGAAAGACAAGGCTGCTCGACCCTGCCTTTTGGAACTATCCGCGTGTCGAGACTCTCATAACAGAATCCACTTATGGGACAAAGGAAGACATTATGCCTTCGCGAGACGAGGTCGAGAACAACTTTGTCAGCCTTGCAAACGAGACTCTGAAGCAAGGCGGTAAGGTTCTGATACCCATCCCGGCCGTGGGGCGAGCTCAGGAAATCATACTTGTCATCAATGAACACATGAAAGAAAAGAATTTGATCGAGGCGCCTGTGTTCATAGAGGGAATGATCTCCGAGGCGACTGCGATACACATAGCGTTCCCAGAATACCTTTCTCGGGAGCTGAAATACAAGATTCTGGAGGAAGATGAAAACCCATTCTCTTCGGAATATTTCACCGTAGTAGAGCATCCGAGCAACCGGGAGGAGGCTCTTCGTGAAGGAGGAGCCATTATCATGGCGACATCGGGAATGCTTGAAGGTGGCCCAGTGATAGAGTACTTTTCATCACTTGCAGGCTCGGAGAGGAATAGAGTGCTCTTCGTCTCCTATCAAGTGCAGGGAACCATGGGGCGCAGAGTCTTGGACGGCTCAAAACAGGTGAGCTTACTCGGCGAGGGTGGGAAGATCAAAATAGTCGACGTCAACTGCCTGGTCAATCGGATCGAGGGCTTTTCAGGTCACAGCGACTATAACCAGATATTCAGATACGTTCAGAAACTGCGGCCGAAGCTTCAGCAGATCTTCGTTGGACACGGCGAAAAGAGAAAGTGCGAGATACTTTCATACAACCTATCAAGGCAATTCAAGCTTCCTGTCAGTCATCCGACAGTCGAGGAAGCAATCAAGATACGCTGAAAGAGATCAAACGAGATGTTGGTGGATCTTGGTAAATGCGATACTCTCCATTGACTGCCGAAAAGATTACCGCCAAGTATTACGTTTTACAATCTCTTTCGGAACGATTCAATCGTAAAGTCTACTCGCGTACATCAAGCCAAGACTGTGAAAGTATCGCGTGAATGAACCATTTGCATGAGTTGAATATTCTTTCCTTTCTTTGTGGATACTTGTTTCTTAAGGAGGATCACCATGTACTCTAGTGTGAAAAGGGAGGAGGGGGGGTTCATTAAGGAATTTGAAGAGAGTCCAAAGCCATTGCTTTCACTTCTACTTATGACATTCCTCTTTTTCAGAAGCTGAAATGAGGCCTAGATCACGACGTGTGTTCTACAAAGCATCAAAATTCATTGCAAAGTATGTGCTTTATGCAGATCAATCAGCTTCTCAATTTAGCCGACATGATTTCACAATAAGAACACACTATGTTCGCGTGGAAAATCCTCAAGACATCGCTGCCATAAAGCCAGCGCCCTGAATTTGGCGAGCTTAGGATGTATTGCGATTATGCAAGGGCTGGATTGGACTTCATCTTGCTCTAGGTTTGGGAACAAACGGCAGAATTCCAAGAGAAGCAATTCCAATGATGGTTACCACGTAGAATGCGCTCGACAATGATCCCAGAAACATGGGTTCTGCAAGAAGACCTATGATGAATGGACCGGCGGCCCCTCCTCCGACATTGCCAACTCCCCAGACAATAGATCCGCTGATTGTTTGAGCTCCTTCAGGAACAATTGTCGTTGCAAGGGGTAGAAGTAGCGGAAACCCGGTCAAACCAAAGAAACCAAACAACCCCAGGCAGATGCTGGAGAGTATCGGGTTACCCACGTTAAGAAATAGCAGCATCGCAACGCCTGAACCTACTATAGAGAGTCCAAGGGAAAGCCTGCGTCCAAACCGATCGGCGATATAACCGAAGACTGGCTGGCCAAGAATTGCCATGCCCAACATGAACGCGAAAACTATCCCGAGTTGGATACTGTATTGCAGATTTCTTACTTGTATGAGATATTGCTGTATGAAAGAAACCAATCCGACCGAAAAGAGGCCTCGAGTGAAAGCGATGATTGTCAATGCGAGAACTTTGGGAAGAATGAGATTCATGGGGACTTTTTGCGCATTTGTTTTCTTGGAGTCCCCTTTGATCATACCAGATTGATCTTTGCCGAATGACATACCATGTAGAAGGCTTGAGACCAGCGCAGCACCCCCAAATACCAGTACTGCAAGGACAGCCACCGAAGGAATCCCAAACGCTACGACGAGCCCCACCACGAAAAGTGGATAGATTGCTCTACCAAAACTTCCTATCGCTCCATTAACACCCATCGCACGCCCCAGTATCTGGCCTCTCCATTTTTGGTTGAGGACTGCTGCTCCAAGTGGATGGTAAACCGAGCTTCCGATTCCGGCTATGATTGAGAATGGAACAAGAAACAAAAAGAGTGAGAATCCACTGACAATCAGAACTGAAATCGAGTAGCCAACTGTTCCTATTCCCATTATGACTAATCCAAGGGACAAGACCCGCCCATAGTTCTTTACAGAGTCTGTCCTTCTCCCAATGAATGGACTAACGGCTACGGAGAAGAAATTCTGAATCGCAAGAAGCACACCAGTTAGGAAGTACTCAGATGGAAGAAGCTTTGGGAAGAGCGTGATGAATATGTAGAGTGTTCCATCGTTTAGAAAATGCGCGACAGAAGTCGCAATAAGGCTCTTCATCGCGTCTTGCTGTTGCATGTGGAGTGTTCGAATCTTTTGCAGGTTGTTATTGTTTTCAATCCCGTACAAGAGAAACACGCTCGCAGGCGTGAAAGCAACAACGTGCCCGCTTTCTCAAACCCTCAGCAAAAGGACATCAAAAAGTAACGATACTTGCTAATGGCGCCCTAACTTGCTTGAAATTAGTATAGATGACTCGAATAGATACTTTGCAACTAGGCCCCGAAAGCGATATAGGTCGGAGCATGAGCGAGATCAACATTCGATGACCTGAGGCTAAGTGAAATGTGCGATGACTCTGATGAAATAGGGATATCGTATGGAGGGGGCCTTGACGATCAAGATGGGGGCCACAATCACCACGACTCACTTGAGGAGACCGCGAATTACTTGTGTTCCATTAAGGGAGGGTGGAAGAGGCCTCAGGTCGGATTTGTCGGATATGGACATGTCTCGAAAGGAGACAGAGTTTTGATAGCCGCTACCTCTCTTCATGATAAAAATGTGCTAGACGCAGTCTCAACAGCGCTCCGGAACAAAGGAGCGAAAACTGTGGATGTATTATTGATCGACTGGGGACAAGATAGAGAATTTCAATATGAAGACGAAGTGCGCTGGATAATCAGACGCGAGCACTGGCGCGAAAATCCCAGATGGTACGATTACCAGGAGAAAATCGTGGACTATGCCAAGGCCAGTGGTTATGATTTCTTGATTCATGGTCGAGGAGGGCCGATTCCTGACGCCAGTTTCAAGTTTGAAGCAATTCCTTGGACTACAGCGCGTATGTTTACTGACAGATCAACTCTGTTTCCACCCAAACTCAATGAACTAATCAATTTGAAAACATGGAACATGATTTTCAAGCAGGGGCGTGGTGGAAAAGTAAGACTGACCGATCCAGAGGGCACGGATCTTGAGTACACACTTTTCGAAAGATATTTCGAATCTGAAAGGCGTGGATTCTCCGAGATCCCTTCTCTTGGTCACCTTCACGGGCATCCAACACCCCCAATCCTATTAGATGACAATACTTCCGGTGTCGTGGCCGGAACAACTAGTCACCTTTCAAGGCCCTTTCCAAGTCTGAAACTGGAACTTGCGGGAGACAGAGTCGTTTCGGTCAATGGTGGAGCAGGATACGGAAAGGCCTGGGGAGATCTTCTGGAAGAGACTTCTGATGTGAAATATCCGGAGTTCCCTGAGAAGGGACTTTTTTGGTTGTGGGAGACGGCAATTGGAACAAACCCGAAAATCAGGCGCCAGCCCGACGTGATGATGCTTCATAGCGGAGGCTTCGAATGGGAGAGAATCAGATCTGGGATAATTCATATGGGCTTTGGCACAAGGTGGAGAGGAGAAAGCGAGAGGTGGGCCGCGGAGAAAGGGATACCGTACGGTCACCTGCATGTGCACCTTCTCTTTCCAACTTACGAAATTACCAAGGAAGGCAAGACAATAACGGTGATAGAAGATGGACACTTGACTGCACTGGATGATCCTGAGGTAAAGGATCTAGCGCGCAAGTATGGAGACCCAGACGAAATACTTTCCGAAGACTGGAAAGCACCAATCCCTGGCATAAGCGCTCCGGGCGATTATCTCAAAGACTATGCACAGGACCCTTACAACTGGATAAAGAACAATGGACTACCTACAAGTTAGACCTAACCTAGTAAGACTTGGAAAAATGAAAGCTTTTCCCCGTGGTTGCATAACTGAATATTGTTTGTAGGAATCTTTTGTTCAATCTGATGTTGCTTAGCTCGTCCTAATCTGAGTGCTGAGAACATACTTAAGAGGGCTTGGAATTTCTTCTGTCTGACCTGAATGTCGAAGTTAAAGCTCACATTCGCCGGTGGAGATTATGATAAGATGCACGCACTGGCTGAGGGGTTGGTAAAACCCGAGGGAATCGATCTGAATTTTATTCCCTTGAACCAAGGAGCCGAAGTAAACTATCGAATGCTGCGGTATCGGGAATTCGACGCTTCAGAAATGTCGATGGGGTCTTACATCGCCTCACTTTTCGAGGAGGATCCTCCTTTCATCGCGATTCCTGTCTATCCCTTTAGGATCTTTCGGCACGCCTCTATTTTCGTAAATTCAAAAAGCAACATCAAAACACCGAAAGATCTCATTTCAAAAAAAATAGGAAATCCCAGATATCAGCAAACAGCCTGTGTCTGGATGCGGGGAATTTTGTCAGAAAGATACGGCGTCCCCATTTCATCTGTTACATATTTCCAGGGCGGGGAGGAAGAGCCTGGACGTTGGGAAGGCCTTCCGCTAGACCTATCCAAGAAGGGCATCAAGTTGGAGACCGTAGACAAGAGCCTTTCTAGCATGCTAGAAAGCGGGGAAATTGATGCTTTGTACAGCTCTCGAATACCATCGCCGATGCTTGAAGGCTCCAAGAATATCCAACGACTGTTCCCTGATTTCGTAAACGAAGAAAAGGAGTACTTCAAAGAGACGGGTGTCTATCCAATCATGCATACAATCGTGATCAAGAAAGAAATTTACAGAGAGAATCCATGGATTGCACAGTCATTGTTCAAGGCATTTGTAAAATCAAAAGAGATAGCGTACGACGAGTTCTATTCGGTGAAAGGACTTCCGGCTGTAAAGTTCATCTTGCCCTGGCTTGGGCAATACTTGCAGGAGATTAGGGATCTCATGGGATGGGATTTCGCTCCCTATGGTGTAGAGCCGAATCGAAAGACGCTCGAGACCTTTCTTCGATATTGCTACGAGCAAGGAGTCGCGCAGAGGTTGCTCAAGCCTGAGGAGATCTTCGCATGTGAATCGGTGGAACAATTCAAAGTCTAAACGTCGATCATAGTCTCAGATCATGGATAAGACCATTAGCCAAGCTCGCTTCATTTAGCAAATGCTGAACCTTTGAGAAAGATACAAATCATCGAGATCAAATGAAGAAAAGGCGCAGTCCACAAGTTGACCAAACATTTAGTTCATTTGAAAGTCAATGGTGAATTAAAAGAAGGTTACGCTGAGCCACGAACGCTTTTAGTTTACTTTCTGAGGCGAGAGTTGGGATTACGCAGTCCGCATGTTGGTTGTGATACGACGAGTTGTGGAGCTTGCACCGTGCTAATGGACGGTCTTCCAGTGAAATCATGCACGGTCTTTGCCGTGCAAGCCGATGGTTCCGAAATAACCACGACTGAAGGACTGTCCAAGAACGGCAAACTTCATCCTCTCCAAGAGGCTTTTTGGGAATCACATGCATTGCAATGTGGGTACTGCACACCTGGGTTTTTGATGGCATCCCTTGCAATTCTTAATCGGAATGCTTCTCCAACAGAGGAAGAAATTCGAAGGAATCTGTCTGGGAATCTCTGCATGTGCACAGGTTACCTGAACATAATCAAAGCTGTGAAATTGGCTTCGGAGAAAATGGCCAAGGTGCGAAATTAGTGATGTCAAACAAATTAGAGCATAACAACATTCCATTGGACAGTGTGTCAGCATCATGGAAATGGATGGGGAAACCGCTAAAGCGCTTCGAGGACAGGCGATTGCTTCTTGGAGATACGGCATTCGTAGACGATCTTGATATCCCAGATCTGCTATATGTCGCTATACTTCGCAGTCCTTATGCTCACGCGAAATTATTGAAAGTTGATCTCTCTGGGGCACTCAAGGTTCCCGGAGTGGTGACTGCAATAGACGGAGATACGGCCAAAGCAGTGACGAAAACCATTCCTTCGTATGCCGTAGCAACATTAAAGCCGGAGGAGTACTGCCTTGCGACTAAGAAAGTGCGCTATGTAGGGGAAGCTGTTGCAGCCGTTGTTGCAACCGACCCAGCAGTAGCAGAGGATGCCATAGAGGAAATCAAAGTTCAGTATGAACCTCTTCTAGCAGTGATTGATGCAGAAAAAGCTGTCAATTCAAAATCAAACTTCGTGTACGATTCCTTCGGAACCAATGCGGTCGGTCATAATCACGCTCTCTGGGGAAATGTCGATGAGGCTTTTCGATCTGCGGACCAGACGCTCAAAGAGAGAATTAGTGTCCAGCGTTTCAGCTCGACCCCTCTTGAACCACTCGCTGTAATCGCAAAGTTCGATCGATTTACGCAAGAGCTTACTTTGTGGTGCAACGCTCAGATGACTGGGCATGTTATGATGGGTCTCTCGGAGATGCTTGGCATGCCCACCAACAAGATTCGCCTTATTGTGCAAGACATTGGAGGCGGCTTTGGCATCAAGACGAGGCCATGGAGACCATTGGCTATAGCAAGCTTGCTCGCAATGAGGACAAACGGCAAGCCAGTCAAATACATTGAAGACCGCAGAGAACACATGATGGCCGCAGGGATGACAGCTGGAGGCATCTTTGATGTCGAAGTTGCTTTCAAGAATGATGGGAAAATTCTCGGCTTTAGATTGCACGAAATAAACAATGATGGCGCATCTCTTCAATATGCGGGGACTTATTCTTCGATGCGGGCGACTCTAATAAACGGAAGTTATGACATCAGGAACATAGAATGGGATTCGTACACCACGCTCACAAATGAATGCCCCTCAATGCCTAACAGAGGCGTCGGGAAACCCGGAATGGTGTACATCGTGGAGCGAATGATTGAATTTGTAGCCCAGCGTCTCAAAATGGATCCAGCAGAGATTAGACGGAGGAACTTTATTCCTGCAAACAAATTTCCATACGCCACCCCCAGTGGAAGAGTGTATGATTCTGGGAATTATCCCGCTCTTCTCAGGAAAGCTCTTGAAATTGTGGAATATGATAAATTAAGGGAAAAGCAAGCAGAACTCAGGAAGAATGGAAAGTATATCGGAATTGGACTTGCAACATATGTTCATGGAGCTTCTGCTCACAGTCGCGAAATCGAGGGCATCAGCATTAAGATCGATGCAAAAGGAAACATTGTTGCAAACTCTGGCTCTCCCGACATGGGCACCGGGCACACAACTACAATCTCGCAGATAATTGCAGAAGAGCTTGGAGTGAACCCTGAAAGCATTACTGTTGACCATTTTGACTCGAATTTTAGTCCGTGGACGCCCTATTCTGGCACTCACGCAAACAAATTCTCTGGACCAGACGTAGAGGTGACTCTACAGGCTGCGAAAAAACTGAGAGCGAAAGTGGTTGCTATAGGCGCGAATTTGCTCGAAGCAAACCCCATTGACATTGAACTTGAAGATGGGAAGATCTTTGTCAAGGGTTCCAGGGAGCGTTACAAGACGCTTGCAGAGATCGCAAGGGCTTCGTATCAGAATCCAAAGCTCCTTCCCGAAGGAGTTGAGCCGGGCCTTGAGGAAACTGCAATCGGGAACACTCCTCTGGCCACGGGAGCTTTCATGACGGATGCAAAATATGAGGTGGGGTCAATGCACCAACTGGTGACCGGGCCAGGCTCGCCAACAAGTTTCATGACCTACCCAAGCAGCGCACATGTCGCCGTTGTCGAAGTGGATATGGAGACAGGGGAGTTGAAGATTTTGAATTATGTAATAGTTCATGACTGTGGAAGGATAATCAATCCTCTCATAGTGCAGGGGCAAGTCCAAGGCAATGCAGTTCATGGAATCGGCGTCGCTTTGCTTGAGCAGTTTGTTTATGATGAGGACGGTCAGCTCTTGACCTCGTCGTTTGTGGACTATCTAAAGCCGACAACTTGCGAGGTGCCGAACATAATTGACGATCATGTGGTTACTCCATCTCCTCGCTCTTCAATTGGCATCAAAGGGGTTGGAGAAGGAGAATCTCTTGGGCCGCTGGCTTCACTTGCAAACGCTGTAGAAGATGCGATTGCGCCTCTAGGAGGAGATTTTAGGATACATAGCCTGCCAATCACGCCAGAGAAAATTTACGAACTTGTGAAACGCGCGCAAAAGCAAAGAAATAGAACCTAGACACCATGGTTATGCTTCCTCTAGAGCTAATGGCTCGTCATGCAGCGCAGTAGGCTCTATCTTGATTTAGAGCATAATGCCACGCCGTCTCACCTTAACGTCCACAAATAAGGCTATTAGCATTACCCAGATCGATTGCAGGGCGTGCATCAATTTCGACGTTGCGCGTTGCTATTTCTTGTTCGAATTCGCTCTTTCCAATGCCGTATGTAGTGCACGTTGCGCGAAGACCTTGACCATGTCTCGCTTGTATTCAGCAGAGCCGCTCAGGTCAGATGTTGGACTGGATACTTCTTTGCATTTCTCTGCGGCGCGTTCAATTGCATCTTTCGTGATCACTTTACCAATGAGTAGTTTCTCAGCTTCCTGAACCTTGATCGGAGTGGAGCTGACTGCGCCCAGGCCGATCCCCACATACTTGCATTTGTCCTGATTATCCAGTGTGAGTTGAGCAGCTGCCGAAACTATGGCAAAGTCCCCAGCGCGTCGTTCAAACTTTTGGAATGATCCACCGCTTTTAGTTCCTGGAATGCGAAACTTCACTTCAGTCAAAATCTCTCCGACCCGAAGAGCAGTTGTGAAAACGTCGGTGTAGAATTTGCTCGCCTTTATCGTTCGTTGTTTGCTCGGACCTCTTATTGTGAATTCTGCATCTAGAGCAAGCATGGCGACAGGCAGGTCATTTGCCGGATCCCCATGCGATAGGTTTCCACCAACAGTCCCACGGCTTCGCACCTGAGCATCACCAATGCCTCGAACAGTTTCCGCAAGAATGGGACATGACCTCTTTATGGCATCAGAATATTCGATCTCGTGGTAGCGTGTCAGTGCTCCTATTCTCAGTGTGTTTCCTGCCTTTTTCACATAGTCTAGTCCATTGATGCGATTAATGTCCACAACGTACTTCGGAGAAGCTAATCTCAGTTTCATCAAAGGTATCAAGCTGTAGCCTCCTGCGAGCACCTTAGAATCACTCTTGTGCTTCTTGAGGAGCAAAGAAGCTTCATGTAGTGTCTTTGGTGCGAAATATTCGAATTCTCTTGGGTGCAAAAGCAAATGCTGGTTGTTTCAATATGTGATAAAAAACTTGTGCCAGACAAATTAACATGTCCAGAGTGAAAAGTTGATATTGGAAAGCCTTAAAGTGATTTTTCAATCGAATCAAGACCGTGTCCGCTCAGGATAGTACCCTCACGAAGCTCAAAGAACGGCTGGCAATGGCTAATCGGGTAACAGGCTGCTGGTACAACACACTTGGTATAGGCAACATTCTGATGACTTTCGGTCACGTCAGCGAGCGACTGAAAGATAGCGATCGATTTCTTGTGAAGGGGAGACCGTCGGTCAATGATCTACTGATCAAGACCAAGGTTCACGACATAGTAACCGTGAACCTTGAAGCAGTCAAGATTGATGGTTCTCCTGATGTCTCAATTCCGGGAGAGACAAAGCTCCACAGTTTCATTTATAAGAATAGGGATGATGTGAATGCCATCTGTCACGCACATCCTCATTTTTCCGTCCTAACTAGCATCCTGGATTTGGAACTAAAGCCGATTTGTAATGAGGGCATTGATCTTTTCCCAGTTCCAGTATTTCGCAATAATGCCTTAATTTCTACAGATGAACTTGGGACGGCGCTTGCGGACAAGTTAGGAAAGGCAAACGCATGTTTGCTTAGAGGTCACGGCGCAGTGACACTCGCAGACTCCTGTGAAGTAGCAGTCATCAGAATGATGCAACTCGAGGAACAGGCAAGATTGAATCTTTATGCATTCATGGCCAAAGGGCCAGAATACGAGGGGATTCCAGTGGATCAGGCAAATGAATACATGCAGGCGGCTACTACAAGCTTGCGCCGTTCAGGACTCTCGGAAGAGAGGATTAGGAACCAAATAAGCGGACTAAATCTTTGGACTTATCTTGCCGAACAGGTCGCCCAGGATGTCTAGATTGCATTAATTCCTGATGGTGAGGGCAAAAGTTGCCGAGAATTTGTAAACCTTTGTTCATCCCTAACTCGTTAGGTTGTTCGGCTCCCAGGTGTGCGACAAAGGTTGGCCCAGAGCAATCAGCTGCCTAATGACAGAGGCAAAGTCTAAATCCTCCCGCTTTTTGGGATTCGGACAGAATGAATCTTTCGCACAAGCGCGGAATCTCTAGGACCGTATCAATTGTTGCAATCATTGTCGTAATAGTAGCTGCAAGCGGAGTAGGGTATTACTACTACACAGCCTCGCAAACCACGACCTCATCTAGCGCCTTGCAAGATGTGACACTGGGTTTTGCTGGTGTGCCAGATGTGACAGATACTCCAGGCTTCATGCTGTGGCAGACGTTCGCTAATCAACTTGGACTGAACGTGCATGTTCAGTATTATGATGGAGATCAAACTGTCGCAACGGCGTTGATTGCCGGGAACGTGCAGATCGGAGAAGGTGGGTTTCAAGCAATACTCTCTGCAGACGAAGCAGCTGGCAATTCATCTGGTTCATACCCATTTGTTGTGTTCGGAACATACGAAGCGACTGACGACTTTGGTCTAATAGTCAGCAATTCGATAACGAGTTGGAGTGCCCTCGCCGGACAGCCCGTTGCATGTTCGAGTACTGGTTCAACATCTTGTACTTTCTGCAATTTGCTCCTTTCAAACAATGGACTTTCGTCAAGCCAAATTAACTGCGCGCCATACGGCGGCACTCCAAGCAGATACAATGCGATGCTGAATGGAAAAGCTGTCGGTGACATTACTGAGCCATTCTACATGGTTGACGCAGTAGAAAGAGGCGGTTTCCACATCTTGGCCACGATTCCATCAGTTGTGCCAAACCTGCTATTTTCATCGCTATACACAAGCAGGACGTATGCTGCTGCACACCCTGATATTGTACAGAAATTAGAGGAAGCAACGCTTTTGGCAGATAGATGGGCTCACAACGAGACTCTGTGGATCCAGAAGGAGCAGGAAGAGTTTCCAGGAACAAATGTAACAATAGCCGGCGCTGCATGGAAGATATGGATGGCAATGAACATCTGGGCTCCAAATGGAGGATTGAGTGACTCGGCACTGAATTACTCGGCAAACTTCTTCCTCAGCATTGGCAAGGTGAACAGTTACTTGGCACCCTCATATTGGTCAACTCTGCAGTACCAGACCCAAGGTGTCAGCGCATTGGGAGGGAATTATACGACTTGTCCATTGCTCACAGGATGCGTTGATCCGAGTATACCAAATCTCAATTTCCAGATACCAGGAGTCACGACTGCTATCCTACCGAAGTCTAGCTTCATCGGAGGTGGCGGGGTGCTGGCTATGCAGTGGGCCTCGACAGCTATATGGGGGATTGGCGCATGAAAACTACAGTAGTTGTTGCGGGGATTGTAATACTCATAGTCGGGCTTGGAATCTTAGCATACGGCTTCTCTTATACGACAAACCAAACGACTACGACACAGGCTGTGCCTAAAAGCCAGCGAAGCATCGATGGTAATGGTTTGTGGGCCTTCGGGGTGAACCTCAAGAGCGGGGAAAAGCTAAATGGTACGGCTCAAATAGCTAGCTACAATTCCTCTGCAGGACCAATCTTCGTGTACATTCAAAACGAATCTACGTACATTTACTGGGGTGGATGTGCGCCTTGTGGTCTGCCATCTGGTGGGTACAGCGGCTTTGAAAACTACACCTTGCCTGCAAGCGGGGTCGAGAGTTTCACTTGGACAGCCCCCTATACTGGTTCCTTCTATGTAGTATTCGATAACGAGTACTATGGCCAAGGTGCTAATGCTTCATTGGCAGCCACAGGATCTACCGTGACCACAAGTACTGGCAACTCGACGTTGGTCTTTGCAGGCCTGGGCGTAGCAGTTGTGGGAATAATCATAGCCATAGCTGGTGCCACAATGGGAGGGACACCAAAGCCTCCCAAGCCTCTGACTACTGCGACCTCAAAGACTACCGCCTCTCCAGCGACAACCACCTCTCCTTGAGGTAGCTGTCTTTTCAGAACGTGGATAGCAAGACGAATTCAGAAAACAAAGTCTAGAACGCAGCTTTCACTCCCCGAAGAATCTTTGCACTTGCCGCAATTGGGGACTCATGAAGACTTGAGAATTACTCGGTTCCAAACTCCGAGGACCAAGTAGAAACTCTTCTTTCGAATATTTTGATAAGCTCCGTCATGAGAATTCCCAACAAAATTGTAACTATCACTGCTGCGATTGTGGCAGCCACGTCAAAGTTTGCAGCAGAATTTTCAATGAGCCATCCAAGGCCAACGGTGTACATGAACATCTCCGCCAGTATTGTACCGATCACCGCGTGACCAATTCCAATACGCAGCCCGGCCATCACATAGGGCAAAGACGCAGGAAAGATTATCTTTCTCCACATTCCTGCGCCACTGAAACCGAATGATTGGCCGGTCTCCAAGAGAGTTGCCCTGACATTCTTCGCTCCAGAAATCGAATTGATTGCGACTGGGAATACACCAGAAATGAATACTAGAAAATAGTCGGACGTCATATTCGAACCGAACCACACAATGAGAATTGGAATCATGACGATTATGGGCACAGCATAAATCAGGCTGATGTAGGGATCGAGACTATATTCGGCAACTTTATTCCTTCCTATCAGGATCCCCACAGGAATACCAACGACGACCGCTGGAATGAATCCTGCGAGCACAGTCTCAATTGTTATGAGTGTATTGGCTGGAATCCCGTTCGACGTACCATCCGCCAATAGTTGACCCATTCTAACTGCGACAACACCCGGCGGAGAAAAAATGAGAGGATTCAGTGATACACCAACAATCTGCCATACGATAAAGAATGCTATCAGAGCATATACTCTGACTACCCACTTGTTGGTGAGGACAGTTGCCAAGATAGACAAAGTCGATTTCTTGGCTTTCTGTGAATGAACCTTATCTTGGTCCTGCTCAAGCAAATGCTCTGAATCCTACCTGCTCTTCTCTTGGAGCGGTTCCTTCAGTGAGGTCGCCTTTTAGCGCAAGAATCAGCTTATAGGTGTCTTCAGAACGGGAATCTATCAGGTTCTTTCGTTCCTCCAGAGTCTTTACAATCCCAGTGTCGCTGTCATTTTCGTTGGGCCTTGGAAGGTTCACCTGATACACTGTTTTTACTCTACCTGGCCTGGTGCCTAGACTTATGATCATATCTGAGAGAAAAACTGCCTCCTCCACATTGTGGGTCACAAAGATCCCCGTTTCCCTAGTCTTGATCAAGATCTTAAGCACCTCGTTTTGCAAAGATTCTCGCCTTAGAAGATCAACTGAACTAAAGGGTTCATCCAAAAGGACAACGTCTGGTTTGATTGCTATCGCGCGAGCAAGTCCCACCCTCTGCTGCATGCCTCCTGAAAGGTGATGTGGGTGATATTTCTCGTAGCCAGCAAGGCCAACTAGACTAAGATACTCCTTAGCTAGCTTCTCTCGCTCCTTTGGTTCGACACCCTTTGCCTCGAGACCAAACTCCACGTTCTTTAGAGCATTTCTCCAAGGAAGTAGATTGAACCGCTGGAAGACCATGGCGCATGAAGAATCCTTCGGACCTTTCACCTCTTTGCCGTTTACCATGACTTGACCAGAGTCTGGGCGAATCAACCCATCGATTATGCGTAGGAGAGTAGTCTTTCCACAACCTGTCGGGCCTATGAGGGAAACGATTTGGCCCGCGTTTACTGAGAATGATACATCTCTCAGTATATCTATTCTCCCGCCGTTTTTCTCGGGAGCAACAAAAGTCTTGCTTACTCGGTCTACTACAAGTCTTGGTGGCATTTTTCCTCGCCGGCTCGCCTATGGGTTTACCTTCCACTTTGAAGACATTTTTTCACCGTACTTGAGCACTTCTGTAAGCCCCAGTGAAATGAGAGATATGATGACAACTATTGCAAGTTCATAGTCAACTTGCAGGGTCACTTCACCGTAATATTGTAGCTGGTAACCTAAGTAAACGATTTGCACCACTGACTCTGAAACAATAACTCCAACGAGCCCTCTTGCCACGCCAATCCTAGCTCCTGTCATGATGTACGGTAATGCGCCTGGGAAAACAATCTTTTGAAACACTTTCAATCCAGAGTGCCCGAAAGATCTGCCAGTTTCTACAAGAGCGCTACCTGCATTTTTGAAACCAGCAAAAGAATTTATTATGATAACAAAAACTACAGATAGGAGGACAACCACTACCCGCGCTGTGAAATCAACTCCAAAAAAGATCATGAATAATGGTGCCAGCGCAACGTACGGCATATTGTAGAGAGCCGTGATATAAGGATCTAGAGCAGTCTCGACCAATTTTGAAGCATACATTGCTGTCCCGACTGCGATTCCAGCAACAATCGCTATGACGTAGCCGACGACGAAGGTCCACAGCGTTATGACCAAAGCCGACGAGAAAGTCGTAGTCATCCCCCCGAAGAGACGTGTAGAAGTGAACAGTCCCACGACTGCTGCAGCAATGCTTGTGGGCGTGCTACTGATAAGAGGATAGTAAGACCCGTAGATTTGCCATGCCACCAAGACAACAACTACTGATGTCAGTCCCACGATCCATTTGAAGGAAGAGGACTGTTTAATTCTCTCTAGCATTTGCAATCTAATTTTGTAGGATTGCACATGCAGTCCGTTCGTAATCACTTAAGCCTTTCGTCGAAAGAAAGTTTTCAACAATGGAATTTTGTATGTGACCCGTCAGGAGACAGGACAAATAGCTGAACAATTTCCTTACTTTATGCCTCTAGTATTTACTACTATTGACAGCAGGAAAATAGAGTTTGAAACGTAAAATGTGGAGTCTTCCCTATGTGTTGCGATGCGTCGACATTGTACTTTTG
>DAIDAB010000200.1 GCA_027310845.1 bacterium
TTCCCGCTCCAGCAATAATGATTACAATTATGACGATTACAGCAATCGCAACTCTCGTTATACCAGCAGAACTGCTTGACATGGTCAAATTCCCGTCGATCTAATTCTATTTTAACCTTTCAAGGAGCTTCAAGGTAATAGCGGCATTTCAAGCCTAGAAAACTGCTACCATGCGACTTGGATGATGGAAAAGGAGCTGAAAAGTTTGTGGCAGGTAGACTGGTTTCCTTTTAGGCCTCGCTTGAGGTCGACATAGCAAATCGCGTAGAATTCGGGTGTTACCTAAGATGAGACACCGAAGGCTCTGAGGATGAAACAGTGATCAAGGATTTTGTGCAAATCAGGATCTCAGTCAACTGAGTCTATTGGGCAGCATATTTTTCGAGAGACTCTGTATTAAGATCCAGTCCTATTCCTGGAGCTTCCGGCGGAAATATGGTCCCGTCGGCTATTCTGGGTGGATCTTTGAAGAGCTTCCTGAGCCAAGGAATGTATTCGACGAAGAGGCCGTTGGGAATTGATGCAACTAACGCAGGATGGAGATCCATTACAAAATGAGGAGATACCTTTACGCCGTTGATTTCTGCAAGCTTCGCGATCTCCATCCATTCAGTGATACCTCCCACACGACATACATCTTGTTGCAATATGTCGCAAGCCTTGAGCTTGAGATAGTTTTCGAACTCATGCCTTGTAAAGATCGTCTCTCCAACGGCAATCGGCACATCCAAAGAGGCCGCGACTTCCTTATGACCCCAAATGTCATCAGCTATCATCGGCTCTTCGTACCAGTAAACTCCGAGGTCTTGAAAGGCCCTACCTCTTTCAAGGGCCCCTCTCTTGCCCCAGACTTGATTTGCATCGACCATGACTGGCATCTTTTTACCAACTGCGGCCTGAACAACTTTGATCCTTGCGACGTCTTCCGCGAGAGTTTTTTTGCCAACTTTTAGTTTGAAGCCGTGAAATTTCCTCTCAGCTGCTTCTACCGCGGCTGAGACTAGTTCTTCCTCATTGTAGTGCAGCCATCCTCCGTTTGTGTCGTAAAGGGGAATCGCCTTGCTTGATCCACCTAGAAGCTTATACAGCGGCATGTCTAGTGCCTTCCCTTTGAGATCCCAAAGAGCGATATCTACAGCTGCCATCGCATGGGTTGTTATCCCGCCTCGTCCAACCGCATGCGTTCCCTTCCACATCCTGGCCCAGATTTCATCCGTCTCTTCAGCATTAGAGCCCAGAAGCATTTTCGCGAAAATCGAATCCAGTGCCGCCTTGATCGCGTACCCGCCTGTCCCTATAGTATAGGTGAAACCAAAACCATCCAACCCTTGATCTGTCTCAACATTACAGGTCACAACCTCCACGTTCTCCAATGAGTGAGTCGAGTCAGTGATCAGCTTTCCTGTTGGAACATTCAGGAGGTCCGAGCTAATTCGGGTTATGCGCAACTTCTTTGACCCCCTGAAGCGTCAGCATATGTATAAATCGTCAGTTCTCTTGAGTTCTTTTCAGCACTTGGGTGAAATTCGTGGACTTATCCCACGTTGGATAACTTACTAATCTCTGGCAAAGCAAATGCTAACCATTGAAAGAAGGGATGATTTCCTTGCCGATTCGTTCGAGCGAGTATAGATCTGGATAATCGAAGAAATAAAACTTGAATCTCTGTACTCCAGCCTTGATGTACTGTTCGATTCTGCCGGCAGACGTTTGCATGTTTCCGAAAATGAACACGTCTTCCACTTTGAGCGGAGGTTTCAATGCCCCTATCTCACTTTGAACGTCTCGTAACCAATCGTACCACTCTGCTACCCGTCTTCCAGTGGCAGGGTCTTCAGACACTACAATGTTAGTGTCTATGGATCTCTCGATGTGATCAAAGTCTGTTCCTAGATCCTTGCAGAACTGCCTCAAGACTTCCACCTTGTGGGCATAAGTCTCCACTGGTGTCGATGGAATGTCCCAGCCGTCCGCGTGCTTTGCCACAACTCTAAGGAGCAGCTTTTCCCCGCCACCCCCTATCCAGATTGGTGGGTGAGGCTTCTGCTTTGGTTTAGGCTCGCAGTACGCATGATCAATCTGGTAATATTTCCCTTGGAAACTGGGCGAGTCCTGAGTCCACATGAGCTTCGCGATTGTTAGGGCTTCATCCAGCATATCGAGTCTAACTTTGCCGGAGTCTGCCCATGGAAGGTTGTATTCAGACACCTCTGTCCTGCGCCATCCTGCTCCTATTCCAAAGTGCAACCTGCCATTTGAAATCACATCCAACGTTGCTGCCATCTTGGCAAGCAAGGCGGGGTTCCTGTGAACGACGTTGAGCATGGCAGTGCCTATCTTCTGATTAGTCACATTGACCAGAGATGAGAGAATCGTCCAACACTCCCAGATGCGATATTGTTCCCCCATGGTAAGATGATCTGCAACCCACAGGGTGTCGTATCCCAAGCTCTCACTTGTTCTCGCAAGCTCGAGCACTTTTGGATAATCGAGATAACTGCGGTTTGGAACGGCTCCAGCAAATATCGGTATTGTAACATCGAATTTTATGCGCGCCATGCTAATTCGCTCCTCATTATTTTTTTTCCAGGCTAGCTCTTTTGCCCATACTTTTCAATAGCGTCTTCTCGTATCTGGGTGCCGGCTCCAGGCGATTTTGGCAATTCGAAGAATCCCTGCTTTGGTACAAGTGGATCCTTCCACACATCCAAAAGCCAAGGAACATGCTCCACAACAGAAGCATTGGTACTTGCGGCTACGAGTTGAACATGGAGAGGCTGCTGGATGTTTGTGTGGGGATAGACATTGATGTTATTCATCCCAGCGTAGTTTGCGATTTCGATCCACTCAGTTATTCCAGCGACCTTGGTAGCATCGACTTGAAGTATATCAGCTGCGCCCTGCTCAATGTAATCTCTGAACGTAAACTTGTTGTGAATGGATTCCCCTATCGCTATCGGCGTAGTGATTCTTCCTCGCAATGTCGCGTGTCCTCTAATGTCGAGCGGGCTTATTGGCTCTTCAAACCAGAACGGATCAAAGTCGTCGAATTTCCTTCCCCATCTCGTAGCAGTTTCGAGATCCCATCTTGTGTTGGCGTCGATCATCACCTTCGTGAAATTCCCAACCGCTGAGCGAACAGCCTTAAGTCGCTCATAGTCATCTCTGGGCTCTGGGCTCCCAACCTTGATCTTTATGGCTCTATAGCCCTCACTCACAAGTTTCTTTGCATTCGAAACCAGTTCTTCCGTTGTCCAAGAGAGCCATCCTCCATGTGTATTATATGCTTCAACGCGTCCGTGGAATCCTCCCAATAATTTCCACAAAGGAAGATCCGCTTTCTTGCAGAGGATGTCCCAGAGGGCCATATCAAGAGAAGCTACTGCCATTACTGCCAGCCCATTCTTGCCCAGCCGGAAGTCCCATCCAAAGTTCTCGACAGAAAACAAATCGGCTACGAGCTTCTTTCGATTCATTGGGTCTTTCCCGATCAGGGCACTTTTCATATAACGGTCGATCATTTCCTTAGCAAATTCTGCCCCTCCTGCAGTGTTCCAATTGAATCCCCATCCTTCCAAACCGTCATCAGTAGTTAGCTTGACCGCCGGGAAACCAATGTAAGACACGTTGAACGAAGAGTCTCGAATTGCCAGGTCCAATGGGATCTTCAGAAAGTAAGTCTCGACATTCTCAATCTTCAAAGCTTATCAGAGATTCGCATTTATGTTCTGGATTTTAGGCTTTATGTGCCGGACCGGAGTCATAGTGGCAGATGATGTACAAAC
>DAIDAB010000201.1 GCA_027310845.1 bacterium
AATATACAATGAGGCTCCAGCGGGCTTTTGGGAGTACGGCCCTGTAGGGCTCCTGATGCGAAACAATTTCATCAGGGAATGGAGGCGGAAAATTGTCAGACATGACGACATGTTTGAGATTGATGGAGCTCTCATACTTCCAAAGATTGTATTCGAAGCCTCTGGTCATCTCTCTAGCCTGGTAGACCCGATCGTCCAGTGTACGAGATGCGGAATAAGGATTAGAGCTGACAAATATATCTCAGAAAAGACCGGGGTCCAAATAGACGAAAGGCTGTCAACTAAAGAGTTTCAGCAGTTAATTAGCAAATACAACTTGAAATGCCCTAAATGCCAAGGCGAGTTTGGCAGACCTACGAAATTCAACATGATGTTCAGGGTTGGAGTCGGGGCAGAAGACACTGATTCCTACCTTAGACCAGAGACCGCGCAGAGCATCTTTGTGGATTTCCGGAGGCTCTCAAAGACGATGCGAATGAAGATTCCGACGGGGATAGCGCAGGTTGGAAAGAGTTTCAGGAATGAAATTGCCCCAAGGCAAGGCCTTATACGGCTCCGAGAGTTAATCCAGGCAGAGGTTGAGGTCTTTTTCAATCCCGCACGAGGGGTTGATTCATCAAAACTTGACAAGGTCAAGGAAGTACGCGTCAATATTCTTACTTTTCCATACCAAGGCGAAGCAATGGAAGTTGGTCTCGATGAGGCGATGAAAATTTTTGGTAACCATGATACGATTGCGTACTATTTTGCTTTGTTGCAGCTCTTTTATGAAGCTGCAGGCTTTAAGAAATCAGATACCCGCTTTAGAGAGCTTTCTCCATCAGACAGGGCATTTTACACGACTTCCGCTTTTGATTTCGAGGTGAGGACAAGCCAGGGATGGCTCGAATTGGTCGCATGCAATTACAGAACAGACTACGACCTTTCTGGACACTCAAAGATGAGCAGGCAGGACCTATCGATTATGGATGGTGATCAGAGAGTCACCCCCCACGTCGTGGAGCTCAGTCTCGGTGTCGATAGGAGTCTATTCGCTCTACTGGAAACTAGTTTCTACCATGAGCAAAACAGAGACGTACTCAGATTGCGCCAGAATATTGCGCCTTATCTTGCAGCCGTGTTTCCGTTGATGTCGAAGCCTGAGCTTGAGACCAAAGCGCTCGCAATTAATGAAAATCTCAAGAAGGAGGATTTCGCCACTTTTTTTGACGACTCCGGCGCAATAGGTCGAAGATATCGCAGGATGGATGAAATTGGCACTCCGTATTGCTTGACAGTGGACTATCAGAGCCTCGAGGATAACACAGTCACCTTGAGGAACAGAGACTCGATGCAACAGGAGAGGATCAAGATAGAAGATATTTCTTCAAAGCTGCGCTCGCTACGAGATTCCTAGTCTTTCAAACAACCGCGCTTAGTCCTAAGTAGATCAGCACTGCCGCAATAGTCCCGATGATTATGCCGATGAAATTTACAGAATTGTTTTCAATCAATCTAGAGCCCCGAACAAGCATGGTTTTTTGATCGTGATGGATTGCACTCTCTGTTAGTTCGCCACACACTGCGCACCTGTAAACCGCCTGCGCAGTTGCTCCCAAAACACTGTCAGAACATGTTCCTATCATAGCCCCAACAACGACGGCGGCGAAAACAACAATGACCTTCGTCAGCCCGGGAGAGAACAATGATAGGAGAATCCCAACAAGCGCGACGAAAACAGATGCCATTATCGCCGCCGTTTCCCCTAGGCCTGTGATGCCACCCGATGTTCCCGCCTTTACTGTCCTTCTCAAGTCTGTAATGAGTCTCGGAGTAGATTGACTCAATAGCCCTATTTCGGTTGCGAGAGTGTCAGCCATCGCTGCCGCGATGGAAGCCAAGAATACCAACGTGAAGATATCAGAATGGAAGTACAGCTCTCCAATTGCAGCGGTTAGCGCGATCCCTCCATTTGCCAGGGTGTTTGGCCAAGACCTCCTGCCTCCCTTTTCCTGAGCTGATCCAATCCTTTTCTTGTAATCATATCGAAACCTCGTTAGGAGAGAAGAAACACCGAAGAAAATGACAATGATGATGAGCCACGCGAATCCTCCGGCCAAAAAAGTAAACAGAGAAATCACAGCGCCAGCCAAAGCTCCGGGCACATCAATTGCCCCAAGTCTGATGGCAAGGATTGCGAGAAGGGCGATCAGCAAGAGCCCAAGCAGGAGTTCAAGCAGTGTGATAGTCAATTCGATTACTTCTATTGGTGCATTGAGGGAAAGATTTGGTCAGAGCGAGGAAAGGCCCTTGATGATTTCCTGCTCAGAGCGGTTCCCCACTAGAGACAGTATAATTCTTTCCTTCTGAGCCAGAGCCTTTCCAACCTGGTCTATTTCTTTGGGCCCATGGAGGATCACCATCCTTGGCTTTAGATGTACTACTCGGATCGCGACCATTGGGGACCTTCCTAGACCCACTTTGGTAAATATCAGAACGCGCTCAGTTGTTGCGCCGTAGATTTTGTAAAAGTCAAAACCGGAAAGGGCGTAGATCGTTTTTATTGCGTCAAGCACTGTGTAGCCATAGATGTCCGTATCGAGCCTTTCATCTCCTGTCACAACTGAACCATCAACGATTTCGAGGAGCCTTCTTGCCTTCACTGGTTCTTTAAACTCCCCGATTGCAAGTATCGCGGACTTGTCCTTAGGTTCGACTTCATGAGCCAATAGTTTGTGATGGTTCTGATCTAGCTTCACAAGTGCTTCGACGTACCTTTTGATGAACCCGACGCCTGGTGAGGCGCGCCTTCCGCTTTCATAGTCGCTGAGAACCGAAGGCGAGATTCCCATCTCGCGCGCTACGATAGCCTGTCTCACGGCGATTCTTTCTCGCCATTTGCGCATGCTGTCTCCAGGATTGTCGCTAGTCACCACGTCGCCCGCAATATGCGCGGCAAACTCGACGTGGTCAACACTCATGAAGCAAACCTACGACAAGTGTCGATTTAAGGCTTGCTTGGATTCTGTTGAATCTTCGGGTGATTTCTTAGGGTGTTGATTTTCGGGTGATAGCTTTACAAAACGATACAATCTATTCTCTATGTCTCTTACGAGCAACACGTCTTCCTTATTCTTTTTGACTGTGAAGTAGTACAGAATCGGGATTTCCGTTATGCGCAACTGGCAATCATGTTCAAGCAATTCCTCAGCTATGAAGGATTTCCCACAATTCTTGCATTTGCTTATGTTATCCACTTAGCCCACCTGATCTGGTACCATATGTCGCTATAATCTTCTCTAGTGCCGTCTTTTCGCCTTCAAGATGATAGTAACTTTGGGAAAGCTTCTCAAGGTCTTTCTTGAGAGTTTCATTTTCCTTTCGTACTTTGTTCAATTCGGACTTATAGTATTCCACTATACTTGTCAGACTATTGTTTTCTGAAATGTATCCTAGCGATAAGAAGTGATTGTAAGACTTCACAAAATCTAGTGCGTTTTCCTTGTCTGGAGCAACCACAAAGTTGTTCATGGCCTTAGAAAATTCTACGCTGGACCAGCTTGTTATACTTGAAAAAATAAGCTCCAAATCTTGAAAACGTCTGACAAGCTTATTTGCTGTTGCTATTACATCATCTGGCATTTTATTTATCCTCCTTTCTTGCATATTTTGCACTCAACCTTCTTCCTTCAGACTGGTTCTCAATCTCAGTTTTCAAAGCGTTTTCAAAAAGCTCTGTTAGAGTAATTCCTCTATTTATCGCTTCAATCTTTGCTCTCCGCCAAAGATCAGGAT